>NZ_CP019335.1:6887-306887 GCF_002813915.1 Tenacibaculum sp. SZ-18
ATGACACCGCAACGGTAACCGAAGACGGTTCAGTTGATATTGATGTAACAAATAATGATAATGATGTACCAAGCGATGGTACTTTAACAGTTACAAGTCCAACAAACGGAACAGTAACAATTGATGATGGAGGAACACCCAATGATCCAAGTGATGATGTCGTGACCTATGTTCCAAATCCAGATTTCAACGGCACTGATACATTTACTTATACGATTTGTGACAATGCAAGTCCTGCAAATTGTTCAACAGCTACCGTAACTGTAACAGTTATTCCTACGCCAGATGCAGTTGATGATATGACTACTACAAATGCTGGGGAAGATGTAGATATTGATATAACGGTAAACGATAATGATATACCAAATGATGGGACTATTGATGTAACTGATCCGAATAATGGAACCGTTTATATTGATGATGGAGGAACACCTAATGATCCAAGTGATGATATTATAACCTACACACCAAATGATGGATTTAATGGAACGGATACTTTTACTTATACAATATGTGATAATTTAATACCTCAAAATTGTACAAGGGCTACAGTAACAATTGTTGTTATATCTACAGATACTTGCTTATCACCTTATAATTTAATGTCTCCAGGTGACGGAAATAATGAGAATCAATACTTTTTTATACCTTGTATCGACAATCCAGAATATTCCAAGAACACGGTTGAAATATTTAATCGATGGGGTAATACAGTTTACAAAATTAGTGGATATAGTAACCTTGACGCTTCAAAAAGGTTTGAAGGAATATCAAATGGTAGAGTCACAATTAACGTAGATAAAAAATTACCAGTTGGAACTTATTATTACATAATTAACCCAGGAAATGGAGAAAGAGCTAAGGCAGGTTGGTTATACATTAACGAATAAAAATAAATCTACTTTCTTATGTTAAAGATGAAAAGAATATTGATTTTACGAAAACTAACAATGTTAGTGATATTTCAGGGGACTTTAGTTTTTTCACAACAAGATCCTCAATATACACAGTATATGTATAATACAATGAGTGTTAACCCCGCGTATGCTGGATCAAATGATCACACCGTAATAACTGCTTTAGGTCGAACTCAGTGGGTTGGATTAGATGGAGCCCCTGATTCTCAAACTTTAAGTTACGATACTCCAATAGGGTATTCTGGTGTAGGACTTGGTTTTAATTTAACTAATGATCAGATAGGTCCATCTAATGAGATATATCTTGATGTTAATGTATCATATACTATTCGAACTGGAAATGAAGGAAATTTAGCTTTTGGTTTAAAACTAGGAGGAAGGCATTTAGCTATTGATTGGAGTAAAGGAACTGCAAGGCAACAGGAACGTATTTTTGAAGGTAATATTAGTGAGTTTTTACCTACAATTGGAGCAGGTATATACTTTTACAAAAGTAATTGGTATATTGGCTTAGCCATTCCCAACTTTATAAGGACAGAACATTATGATGATACAATTGCAACTACGAATTTCGGAGACGGGGATTTGGCCGAAGAAAGATTACACTTTTTCGGAATTGCAGGTTATGTTTTCGATGTTAACGAAACAATTAAGTTCAAACCTGCAACCTTAGTAAAAGTTGTGAATGGAGCACCATTGTCTCTTGATGTATCAGGTAATTTTCTTTTTAATGAAAAGTTTGCCATTGGGGCAGCTTGGAGGTGGAACGACTCAATTAGTGCTTTAGTTGGTCTTCAAGCAACAAGCAACTTAAACATAGGTTTTGCTTATGATTTGACTACGTCAAATTATAATAATTTTAATTCGGGAACATATGAACTGATGTTACGATGGGATATACAAAGAAGTCGAGTGTTAAAATCGCCTAGATTCTTTTAATTTAAATTATAATTTATGAGAAAAGTATTACTATTTTATATATTGGTAATTAGTTTTTCAGGATTTTCACAAAGGAGATATGCAGCAGATCGTTATTTTAAAGAATATGCGTATAAAAAATCTGCAGAACTATACGAGGTTATCTATAATAAGGGTGATAAATCTATGCTTGTATTAAGCAGGTTGGGAGATGCAAATTACTATAATACAAACACTGCTGAGGCGGAGAGATGGTATCGCCTTTTATTTGAAAAATATAAAGAAGAAGTTTCATCTGAATATTTGTTTAGATATGCTCAATCTTTAAAGAGTAATGGTAAGATTGAAGAGTCAGATGAATGGTTGAGGAAGTTAAAAGATGTAAATAAAGGTGATTCAAGGGCAATTGCTCTAGAGAATAATCAAGATTATTTTGTAAAATATTCTAATAAGAAGAAAACCTACATGAGTATTCAAAATTTGAATATTAACACAAAATATTCTGATTTTGGAGGATATATTTATGGCAATGACTTATATTTTGCTTCTACTAAACCAGAAGGGTCTAAATTCGATAAAAAGTTATATAAGTGGAATGAACAACCGTTTTTAAATATTTATAAGGCGGAAGCGGAGCTTAGTAATGATATAGAAAAAGGACTACAAGTAAATGAATCTAAAAAACTACCTTCTTTAAATACACGCTATCACGAATCTAATGCAGTAATTACTTCAGATGGAAAGACGATGTATTTCACACGAGATAACTTCGATGGAGATAAATTGGATGGCGATAAAAATAGAGTAACTCATTTAAAAATCTATAAGGCTACATTAATTAATAATAAATGGGATGATATTGTAGAACTTCCTTTTAATAGTGACGAGTATTCATGTGGTCATCCTGCGTTAAGTGCTGACGAGAAGACATTGTATTTTGTTTCTGATATGTCAGGAGGAATCGGAGCAACTGATATATACAAAGTTTCTATAAATGATAATGGAGGTTACGGCAAAGTTGAGAATCTCGGAAGACCAATAAATACAGAAGGAAGAGAAATGTTTCCTAATATAGATAATGACAATACACTATATTTCGCATCAGATGGACATTTAGGCCTAGGAGCTTTAGATATATTTGAAGCTAAAGTTAATGGAGATGAGTTTACAGAGCCATTAAACCTAGGATCACCAGTAAACAGCCCAAGAGATGATTTTAGTTTCGTGATTAGCGAAGATAAGTCTTTCGGTTATTTTTCGTCAAATAGAAAAGGTGGTAAAGGAGATGATGATATTTATAGTTTTGTAATTTACAAGTGTAAAGAGGAAATTGTAGGAGTTATAACTGATGTTAGCTCAGGACAACCAATTACTGGAGCAACAGTCAGATTAATTGATAAAAATGGAGCACCAATTAATGAAAAGAAAACACTAGTAGATGGTAAGTATCATTTCAAAAATATTGATTGTGAAAGTAATTTTATAGTTATAGCATCTAAGGATAATTATAGAAGTAATCAGAAAGAGGTATTAACACAAGACGTGAATAAAAAACAAAACAAAACTGATTTAGTTTTAGAGTCTTTAATTGTTAAAAATAAGGAAGTTGCGCAGATAGTAATTAATCCAATATATTTTCAATTTGATTTATTCGATATTAGTGAAGATGCAGAATACGAGTTAGAGCATATTGTCTCGGTTATGAAGAATAATCCCGATATGGTAATTAAGATTGAATCGCATACTGATAGCAGAGGAACAAAAGAATATAATAAAATCTTATCGGAAAAAAGAGCTAAATCAACAAGGGATTATATTGTATCAAGAGGAATTGCTCCAGAAAGAATTGAAAGCGCAATTGGTTATGGAGAAGAAAGATTGTTAAATAACTGTAATGATATGAATCAAAGTAAATGTTCTGAGGAGGATCATTCGAAAAATAGAAGATCATACTTTTACATTGTTAATGAAAAATATAAAGATACAATCATAAATAGAGAGAATAAAGATAGCAGTATTGATGAGTTATCTAATGAAAATATTTATGTTGTTTCCCATCCATACGATACATTATTTAGTATTTCTAAACAGTTCGGAATGACGGTAAAGGAATTAAAATTACTCAACAATTTAAAATCAGATATAATTAGAATAGGTCAAAAACTTAAAATTAAGTAAATACAATGACCACCGTTTAAAGTATTCGTAAAAAGTGTCTGTAAAGGCACTTTTTTATTGACTCAAATCGAAGGATTCCAATAAAATATGTAATTTCGCAAATTCAATACTTAGAACGATAAAATGAGTAAGAATTTTACGGAATACAAAGGATTAGACTTACCAAAAGTAGCAGAAGAAATCTTAAATTATTGGGAGGAAAATAACATCTTTGAGAAAAGTGTAACTACACGCGAAGGAAATGAACCATTCGTGTTTTTCGAAGGCCCACCATCTGCAAATGGTTTGCCAGGAATTCATCATGTTATGGCACGTTCTATTAAAGATATTTTTTGTCGATATAAAACACAAAAAGGATATCAAGTTAAGCGTAAAGCAGGTTGGGATACTCACGGATTACCAGTTGAACTTGGTGTTGAAAAAGAATTAGGAATTACAAAAGAGGATATCGGCTCTAAAATTACTGTTGAAGAGTACAACGAAGCTTGTAAAAAAGCAGTAATGCGTTATACTGATATTTGGAATAACCTTACGCATAAAATGGGGTATTGGGTTGATATGAACGATCCATATATCACATACAAATCAAAATACATGGAATCTGTATGGTGGTTGCTAAAACAGATTTATGATAAGGATTTATTATACAAGGGTTATACAATTCAACCATATTCACCTAAAGCAGGTACAGGTTTAAGTTCTCACGAATTAAATCAACCAGGAACGTATCAAGATGTAACAGATACAACAGTTGTCGCTCAGTTCAAAGCTTTAGAAGAAACATTACCAGATTTCCTGCAGAATGAAGGTGATATTCACTTCTTAGCATGGACAACAACTCCTTGGACATTACCAAGTAATACAGCATTAACTGTTGGACCGAAAATAGAGTATGTTTTAGTTGAAACGTATAACCAATATACGTTCAAACCAATTAATGTAGTTTTAGCAAAAAATTTAGTTAATAAGCAATTCGCTGGTAAAAAGTTCAATCAAGTAGAAGAGAAGCCTGAGTTATTATCATATAAAGATGGTGATAAAGTAATTCCATATTTCATCGTTAAAGAATTTGTTGGTGCCGACTTAGTTGGAATAAAATATGAACAATTAATTGATTACGTATTACCATATGAAAATGCAGAAAATGCATTTAGAGTAATTTCTGGTGATTTCGTAACAACAGAAGATGGTACAGGTATCGTACATACAGCTCCAACATTTGGTGCTGATGATGCGTTTGTGTCAAAGCAAGCGGTTCCTGAAATTCCACCTATGTTAGTTTTAGACGAAAATGGAAACCCAGTTCCGCTAGTTGACTTACAGGGTAAATTTAGACCAGAATTAAAAGAATTCGCCGGAAAGTATGTAAAGAATGAATATTACACTGATGGTGAAGCGCCAGAGAAGTCTGTTGATGTTGAATTAGCGATTAAATTAAAAACAGAAAATAAAGCATTTAAGGTTGAAAAGTATGTACACAGTTATCCAAACTGTTGGCGTACAGACAAACCAATTTTATACTATCCATTAGATTCTTGGTTCATCAAAGTAACTGATGTTAAGGATAGAATGTTCGATTTAAATGAAACGATTAACTGGAAACCAAAATCAACTGGTGAAGGTCGTTTTGGAAATTGGTTAAAGAATGCTAACGATTGGAACTTATCTCGTTCTCGTTTCTGGGGAATTCCATTACCTATTTGGAGAACAGAAGACGGAACAGAGCAAGTTTGTATCGGATCTTTAGAAGAGTTAAAAAGAGAAATAGCAAGAGCAGTGAAAGCTGGTGTTATGGATACCGATATTTTTGCCAATTTTGAAGTAGGAAATATGTCCGAAGAAAACTACGAAAAAGTAGATCTTCATAAAAATGTTGTAGATAAAATCATATTAGTGTCGGAATCAGGAAAACCGATGCGTCGTGAAACTGATTTAATTGATGTTTGGTTCGATTCAGGATCAATGCCATATGCACAATGGCACTATCCATTTGAAAACAAGGAATTAGTTGATAACAAAAAGAGCTACCCAGCAAACTTTATAGCAGAAGGAGTAGACCAAACTCGTGGATGGTTCTATACATTACATGCAATTGGTACTATGGTATTCGATTCTGTAGCATATAAAAATGTTGTATCTAATGGTTTAGTATTAGACAAAAACGGACAAAAAATGTCGAAGCGTTTAGGAAATGCAGTTGATCCGTTTACAACGTTAGCAGAATATGGTCCAGATGCTACACGTTGGTATATGATTTCCAATGCAAATCCTTGGGATAACTTAAAATTTGATATTGCAGGTATAGAAGAAGTAAAGCGTAAGTTCTTCGGAACATTATATAATACGTATTCATTCTTCAGTTTATATGCAAACATTGATGGATTTACTTACAGTGAAGCAAATGTTCCATTAGCAGATCGTCCAGAGATTGATCGTTGGATTTTATCTGAGTTAAATACATTAGTTGAAAAGGTTGATAAATTCTATGCAGAGTATGAACCTACAAGAGCTACCAGAGCAATTTCCGATTTTGTACAAGATCATTTAAGTAACTGGTACGTTCGTTTATGTAGAAGACGTTTCTGGAAAGGAGAATATGCTCAGGATAAAATTTCAGCATACCAAACATTATATACATGTATGGAAACTGTTGCAAAATTAGGAGCTCCGGTTGCACCATTCTTTATGGATCGATTATATAAAGATTTAAATGCAGCTACTGGTAAGGAAACTTTTGAAAGTGTTCACTTGGCAGAATTTCCAAAATTTGATGCTTCTGTTGTAGATAAATCATTAGAGCGTAAAATGGAAAACGCACAAACTATTTCTTCATTGGTATTGTCATTAAGAGCTAAAGAAAAAATTAAAGTACGTCAGCCATTACAGAAAATTATGATTCCTGTATTAGATGTTGCTCAAAAAGAAGAGATTAATGCTGTTTCCTCTTTAATAAAATCTGAGGTTAATGTAAAAGAAATTCAGTTATTAGATGATGCTTCTGGAATATTGGTAAAACAAATAAAACCAAATTTTAAAGCGTTAGGTCCAAAATTTGGAAAAGATATGAAATTGGTTGCTTCTGAAATTCAGTCTTTTACCCAAGATCAGATAAATACTGTAGAAAAAGAGGGGCAAATTTCTATAGAAATTAACGGAAAAAGTATTACATTAGGAACAGAAGATGTAGAAATTTCGTCGAAAGATATTGAAGGTTGGCTTGTAGCAAATGCAGATGGAATTACAGTTGCTTTAGATGTTACTATAACTGAAAATTTACGAAAAGAAGGAATCGCAAGAGAATTGGTAAATAGAATTCAAAATGCTCGTAAAGATTCTGGCTTTGAGGTAACAGATAAAATCAAACTTACATTCTTAAACTTTGCAGAGTTACAACAATCGGTTCAAGCGAACGAAAACTACATTAAAACGGAAACATTAACTAATGAATTAGTTTTTGTTGATTCGTTAGAAAGTGGTACAGAAATTGAATTTGATACCATTAAAAGTAGAATGTTAATCGAAAAAGCTAAGTAGTATGGCAGAAGATGTTAAAGTAAGGTATTCAGACTCGGACTTACAAGAGTTTAAAGAGATTATTCAAAAGAAAATCGAAAGGGCTGAAGAAGATTTAGAATTGTTAAAATCATCATATAAAAATGGTGCTGATAATGGTACAGATGATACTTCACCTACATTTAAATCTTTCGAAGACGGCACTGATACCATGGCAAAAGAAGCGAATATGCAATTAGCTATTCGTCAAGAAAAGTTTATTAGAGACCTTAAAAACGCTTTAATTCGCATTGAAAATAAAACATATGGTGTCTGTAGAGTAACAGGTAAACTTATTCAAAAAGAACGTTTAAAATTAGTTCCTCACGCAACATTGAGTATTGAAGCTAAAAGAAAACAATAAAGTAAAGTCGTCTAAAAAGTAATAATTTATAGACGGCTTTTTTGATTTTAGTTTTTAGTTTTTGTTTAGTAAGCTAATTGGTTAGTTTTCTAATGTATTTATTTCTGTCCTGTTTTATATGTTTGTTTTAACCTTTCGAATACATATCACCTCGTATATTTAAAGGTTTTTTTATTTGAAAATAATTATTAACATTACAATAATTAGGTTAGGCAGTGATAAAAAGTTGTCTAGAGAGCATTTAGAGGATCTGATAGGTATTTATGATGCCTTTATTGGTAGATTAATCGTTACAAGATTATACCGTCTGTCTGGATTGCTAATAAAATAGCTACATCCTTAGATGTATCTTAGGGTTTTTTGATAGATCAAAACTCTGTAATTTTGAAAGAAAAAAAATACTTGAACGTGTGACCTATCTGAACATTCTTTTACCCCTGGAGAACAGCAAATTTTTTAGTGTAATTTATATACTTGATTTCAAAGCTAAAAAAAGCATACTTCTAAAAATAACAAAACCACAACATTTCTGCTGTGGCTCTGTCTCTAATATTCTTAAAATCTAACTTTTAATTACTTACTCATAACCACCACATGTAAGGATTCGATCGGCAGTCGTAACATAAAATGGGCAGCGGGACGGCAAGTAGTTGATATAAGAGTCTATTATTGTCTTCATATAAATTTTATTTCTTTAAAAGGATTTTTAAAGAAATACTTTTTATTTTTTATAGTAAAAATGTTTTACCATTAATAATTTTTTCGTTCCATTAATATTGAATTTTTTTGTTACTGTGGGCTGAACCGTTGTATTTTGCAAAGTTCGTTGGACCAACTTTGAACCTTCGAAATTATATTCAATTTGTATTTTATTTCTGTAAGAACCTTTTCCTCCAAATTTACTGCCTCTGTTGTATGCTTCTTCTTCGTCTATGAGATCATGTAAATCACCTCCATAAAATGTGCCATCTGGTGTCATGTAAAGTGACATTTGACCTTTTAAATATTGATATCCGTGTTTTAACTCATGAGCTAAGTCACCTTTGTTATAACCATCAACAAGGTTAACAGTAACAGTATTTCGTGATGTATCATAACCTAAAAAGCCATCTTTATAACTCCCACCACCGACGTCAGTTTTTATATCAAAAATGAGATTTTTTTCAGCTTCCATTTCTCTGAGTTCATCTAGCGTCTTTTCATAAACTGATAAAATAGAATTTTTTTGATCCTTCTTATTCCACTTGGCTTTAAGCCTTTTTATTTTATCTGTTTTACCTTTTGTTTTAAGAGCATTAATTCTGCCATTTCTTCTGTTCTTAATATCTTTTATTTTGTTCTCTACCATGGTCATAAATTTTAGAAAGATATCTTTACCTAAACCAATACTATCACCCTGAATATCGACAAATAACACAGGGTTATTTCCTGCGTAACTATAAGTAGACATATTGTAATATTTTTCAGCAAATCTATCGATTTTATTAAATCTACCAACTGCAGGATCATAATCTCTCCAACCATATGCAAGAGTGTTTTTTTCTAATTCTTCCTCGAGTTCTTTTCCATTATAAGTATAAGAATTATTTTCACTACTGTTAATTGCGTCATTATAGCCTTTATGTTCAAGACCAAATGGATAATAGTTAGATTCTTCTATAATTTCACTTTGATTCACATTTCCGTTATTATCTGTATCTGAATATGTGAGTCTTATATTTCCTAAATGGTCTTTGTATTGGTAAATGTAATCAAATTTCCCTGTATTATTGGGTTCTACATATCCTTCTGCATGATTAAAGAACTTCAATTTTTTAGCCCCTAATCCGCTTTTTTCGTAAATAAAATTACCAGCATAATCGGTAGTAGTTCCGTTTACAACCTTCCTCAATTTAGTTCCAGTAGCATCATAGGTATAATGAATATGTTTACCGCCAATAGTGATTCTTGTAGGTAGATTCAAGTGATTATATAACGTATTAGATGTCATATTTTTATTATAATCCCTTAATAAGTTACCATTAAGATCATAGGTGTATTCAGTTGTATTGTTTGAGCCATTTTTGAATCCGTAGGTAATATTACCTCCCATTTTTTCTTGAACTCTCACTAATCGGTTACTTCTACTGGCATAAGTATATTGTAAATTGTCCATGAGTCCAAAACTTGTTGCACTGCTATTAATATGTCCTTTTCGTTGTAAATCCGTAATGTTTCCATTTTTATCATAACTGACAGAATTAAGACTGTATCGATTATCTTTATCAATGGCGGTTTTGATTCGATTTAGACCGTCATAAGTATACTTGTACCATCTCAAAACATTATCATTTTTGGTTCTCCATCTTGTTTCTGAAATATTACCATTATACAGCCTAGTTCCCGAGTGATTTACCGTATTATAATTCAATTTAAATGCAAATAAGTCATCTCCTAAAAAATTTGTATTATTAATTTCTTTCAACCAACCCCTTATATTATATTTAAAATCGACCGTTTGTAAACGATTTTGAGTGGTCTTTCCACCAATACCTTTACTTTTTAATTGACCTAACTCATCGTAGGCATTTTCTACAATAATCTCTTCTGCTTGATTTCCTATTTTCTGAACCTGTTTTTGCAGCCTTCCGGTGTTATCGTATTCAAATTTATCAGTAATGGTAAGCGTTGATAAGTTATCATCTGATTTTGTATGTTGCGTAGTTGATTCGACAACTTTACCAGTAAAATCGAACTTATTTTTTACAATATCTGTAGTTAATAGAAAATCATTTTTGCTATATTCATAAATAGGTCTCGCTTTGGAGTCAAAAAAAGTTACATTGGTTATCCACTGAGAAGAACCTAATACTTTTATTTTACTTCCTGTGATTAGTCCTTTGGTACGTGTTGTAGAATTAACGCCATAAATATTAGACACGGAAGTACTTGTTCCCGCTCTATTAAACGTATAATTATCATAATAAGTAACCGTAAGTACTTCAATATTGTTGAATGGGAATTGATTATTAGTGTAGTAATGCTGTGCATGAGAACCAAATTCACTTGTTGTCTTATTTTCATATAATTTTTTACTACCCATTCTTGCTAGAGCCGTATCAAAAGTATTCTGCATTTGCTCTTGATTGCGTGCTGTCCCGTGAGTATAAATTCCAGAATAAATCATTCTCCCCAAAATATCAAACTTGGTGAATAACCATTTTTTTTGATTTCTTAAAATCGCATCTTGAGTAAGGACAGGTCTGTCTAGTTTATCGTAAATGATGTATTCCCAACCCTTTCCAGGAATTTTTTTCTCAATCAATCGATTTCTCTTATCATACTTATACTGATAACACAATTCTGAGAGTTCTACGCTATCAGGTTTAGCAGTGTGAGGTTCAGATTTAGGGGGTAATACATAAGTTAAATTCCCATAATCGTCATATACAAAATAGGTGTCAGCTGCAATAGAATTAGTAATATAGGTTCTTTTAAGAATTACCTGTCCTAACTTATTTTTAAATTCCTCTGTCGTTCGAACTTTGTTAGTACCAGTATGATTTTCATCTTTCGTAATCGTTTTCGACAATCTACCTGCAGGATAATATGAAGTACCACCTGTTAGTGTAGGTACATAAGATGCGTTTAGTGATACGCTGTATTTTCTTACTTCATTACTACTATTAGTGCGATAATCAAACTCTATTTCATGATTGCTTCCCATAGCCCAATCAAAGCCAGGTGCTGCTTGTTTTATCACTCGATTTGCAGGAGAGTTTTCAAGGGCTTTTTGTGAAAAAGGATTAGGATTTAGGATGCTCATATCAGAACTATAATTTGAGATATAAAAGTTCTTTGTTTCTTCTGATGCATTTATTTTAAACGCTCCGTTAGTGGTTGAAGACGCATAAGGTAAATATTCTTTTATTTGACGACCATAACTGTCATATTCCGTATGGATAACAATATCCTTTCCCTGTGGGCTTTGTTGGATTGCAATATTTTGTTCAGTTCTTCCTAATCCATCATAGTATACAATATTCTTTAGTGCATCTCTGTTTTGGTTAATTTGCGACATGTTCGTCACGGGTTTCTGTGGAGAAATGGTATAAACATAATTTCTATTTTGGCTTAAGCTTATCGGATTCGAAGTTGAAGATGGATTAATCGTTATTTCTAATGAAGCTGACTGACTTCCACCAAATGTAGTTGCCGTGTAATTTAGAATTCTAGAACCTGGAGTAGTCCACTGAATAGTTATACTCAAAGAGTTCTGGCTAATAATATTAGCACCTAAAACAGCCCAATTCCCACTAAAAATATAATGACCATTTGAATTTACTGTGTAGGTTTTAGTATCATTAACGTTTACAACTGTGTTTCCACTAATACTAACGTTATTTCCATCGGTTGTATTCGTATTGGTTGCGAACGAGTTTATTGTATAACTCATTGCAATAATGATAAAAAATATCTTTTTTATTAAATACTTTTGCATAGTAGTTAGTTTTTAAAATTGTATTCGTTTTTACTTAATATATTTCCCTGATCATCCTTAATATATTCCAATCGATTAAAACCATCATATTCATAATAAATTGATTCTCCTCTAGGGTTTGTCATACTTGAGAGTCCAATGAAAGGTTTGTAGGTATAACTTGTTAATTGAACAGTTGATGAATTGAAGCTATTTCTTAATTGTGTAAGTTTAGTTATTAGTGTATTTTCAGTTGTGTTATTGGTAATGTTATTCGAAGCAGAAATTGCCTGATTAATGTATGAGTACTGCGTTGAAGTGAAAAAAGTGTATCCTTCAATCTTCGCGATTGGATACATATCATTGTAACCCCAAACGTAATAGATTTTTGTTCCATCTTTTCTGCTTACCTCTCTAACCCTTCCTTTGGATGTATAACTATCATAAATAATACGATCTTCAAGTAGGTTATAACCTTTGGAAGTTTGTGATTTTATAGGAACGTAAAATCCTGATTTAGTGCCATACACTGTATTTTGTTCAGAAAGTTTTAATTCCGGATTTAATCCGGATTTTATATATTGCCGACTTCTAAGCGGAACAGCTACTTTATTCTGATCAATTAATGTATTATTATTCAAATCATGAGCATATTGAGTTTTTGAAATTCTACTCACACCATCACTGTCAATAATTCGTTGTTCCTTCAGTAATAACTTTTGAGGATCATATTCATTAAAGGTATTTGTTGTGAAGTTACCACTAGAATGAAATTCTGTATGTTCAGTTTTCGTTAATTTATAAGCCTTTGGATAATCAATAACACTTAATTCGCTGTAGTCAGTAGGATCTCCTTCTATGGTTCCATATCCTCCCCCGAAGCCAGGACCTATATAGCCAGTTCGAATACGAGTTCTTGATACGGCAAAATTATAAGCTTTGAGACTGCTTTGAGCAAATCTTCCAAAGGGAAAAAACTCATCATATGTATTTTCTGTTATGCTTTGTAAGGTATAGGTCGAGCCTGTTTTTTTGAAGATTTCTTCTTTTATTAACTTACCTGACTTCCAGTCTTTGCTCTCTCTTTCAATAAATGGATTCGCAGCAGATTCACCATTTTTAAAAGCACTAAAATATTGTATAATTTTACCATTACTTCCATCATTTTTAATAGTTTCTACACGACTGTATAAAGCTGGTGAACCTTGGTAGCTGGTGAAGTTTTGCATACTGTGTGCTGATCTGTATGTTTTAATTCCATGATATAACGGTGGTGCTTGTTCATAAATAATATTATACTTGAAAATTGCTGGGGCTCCCAGTAACTTGCCGCTGCTTTTTCCATCTTCTTCAACATACTCATAATTGGTCGTAGTGCAATTTCCAATCTCAGCACAATCTTTGGTTCGGGCAACGCGAATTCCACCAACAAATTTATC
The DNA here is from genome assembly GCF_002813915.1 of Tenacibaculum sp. SZ-18. Classification (NCBI taxonomy): domain Bacteria; kingdom Pseudomonadati; phylum Bacteroidota; class Flavobacteriia; order Flavobacteriales; family Flavobacteriaceae; genus Tenacibaculum; species Tenacibaculum sp. SZ-18. The sequence goes on from NZ_CP019335.1 coordinate 20,715, forward strand.
CTCATTGGGTCTGTCTTCAAAGGTAATGGTATAATGAATTCTTGCCAATTTTCCTTGTGGTGCCCTAACCGATCCTCGAATATGAATTTTACCATCATCCGTATATTCGGTTTGGTTGTCAACTTTTCGACGAATAGTAGGACATGTGTTTCCAGGTTCAGGATTACAAAAATACTCTTCTCCGTATACCGCCTCGTTAATGTTAATATTAAGATAATTACATGCACCACCTGTGGTTTGTATGTTTATGTTAGATTCAGCTCCAAACATATTTGTGGCAGATCCATTCCCTACTTCGGCATATGCATATACCTTTACAATTTGATTAGCTGGAATCTGAATAATAGTGTCAATATCCTTTCCTTGGATATTTCCAATCAATTGTCCTGTAATAGATTTGTTATGACTGAACGAGCAAGAACCATTGCTATTACCAGCAGTACTTTCAATGGTATTCTGTTCATAGGTGATTTCAGTGGTTCCTTTTGTTGGATGATAAATTTTCTTTAATGCTCCCATAACAGTTTTACTAAAATCAATTTCCTTATTACCATTTAACAAATTAACATTACCTTTACCGTTGTAAAATCCCCAAAAATCTTGCTTTCTGTAATCAATATATGTTGGGAAAGAGTGATATTCAAAATCATAATATGAAAGTCTTTGAATTCCACTTACTCGCTCAATTGAGTTTAGAGTCTTTAATTTTTTGTTAGGGTTACTATAGCCTAAATCATACTGCAAGACCTTTTTGTTCCCATTCCACACAGAAACCGTATTGAGTGCACTAGTCTTAACTTGATTGTCTGTTGCAGTGGTAATGTCAAATCGAATCTCACCATTAGGGAACTTAATTTTTTTTAAGGGCGTATTGCGTATCGTTCTTAGATCTTGTCCAAAATCGTAGGTAGGTCCAATTCCAAATCCTGTCACCTCTGTTTCAGTATAAACTTTTTTGACATAAGCTATTGTTGGATGGTACTCAAAATCAATCTCTCCTTGATTATTAGGGAGCTTAATTTTGGTTAATAAATAGCTTACTGGAATATCAATTTCACCATCATCATATACGGTATAAGCTCCATATTCTTTCTGCTCGAATAAAAAAGTAACACCTCGTTCATCAATAACTTTTATACCATTAGCAGTGTTTTGTACTATGTAATTTCTATGGTTTAGAAAAACGATTTCATCGTTTACATTGTACACATAACTTCCTGACAAACTACCTGCGTTAATAAAATATTTATCTTGTTGTCCGTCAAACGCTTTGGTATGAATGTTCTCGTAAATACTAGCCAATTCATTTTCAGGATAGTTCGAAGTTGAATAATCCCACTCTAGATAAGGAATGATATAGTTTTGTTTATAGAGTTTAGAACCTCCTCTTTCATCGGGCAGACCACGAACTTGTCTTGTAATTCTTCCTGTTGCCATTAAATCCCATCCAAGACCTGTCATAGGTGGGTCTTGTTCTACCACAAGGCCGTTGTAATTATACGACAGGGAAATCGGCCATTGAAAACCATTTACATCTATAGTATATAACGGAATACTATAGTTAATCTTACCTGTCGCTAAATTTACTGGAATTTCCCCGTACTTTCCTAAACTGGCTGCTTGTGGTGATACAGGAGTAATCTGAGGAAGTTCTTGTGCTGAGATATTGTAAGTTAGTACATACAAAACAATTGAAAAAATAGTTTTTTTCATAAAATTTCAGTTTGAAAATTTAAATTGATTAATGATACTCGAAATGTAAAAGAGTTTTATGAAAAGTATTATTTGTACCTGTGAAATGTTCTAAAATGCCACTTAATTAGATCAAACGACAAATTCTTAAAATTTATCCCATTGCAGTAGGGATAAATTTTAGGAATTTGGGATAAAATTTACTCGTCAAAAATCAAGATTTTATATTGCTAGTAAAATGAGCTAGATTTTAAAGTATAGACTTTTGATAAGATATTTTATTTAAGTACATGCTTAAATTGTAACTGGTGTTCTATTTGTCTAATAACATAAACGTTGCAATCTCTACAGTGAAGTTTATGTTACAAGAAGAGTTCACAATAGATCATAACTGAGATAATTATAAAGTTTATGTGTCTTTGAGGTATGTTTTATTCTGTTCTATTAAACAGCTTTTTTCTGTGGTTTTTTTACTATAGGTTCTATTTAACAGAATAATTATCTGTTTTACAATAATTTTTTAATTGAGGCCTAGTAGTTTCGTGATACTTTTCATCCCTAAAGGAGTTTTCAGATGGCAGCCGGGAGAAATAGTAGAAGTGAAGTTGGAAAGGGATGGTAAAGAAATTGTAATCAAAAATACCTTAACGCCTGCTTTTACAAAAGGAAAAGCTATCAAGAGAGTTGATACCGCTAATTCCAAACAAAAATATTTATTAAACGCTTGGTTAAAAGGATAAACTTTTAGTTCGGTAAAATATAAAAAATCAAAAAAATGAGACTAAGAAATTAGTCTCATTTTTTATTAGAGTGAACTACTATTAAAACATTAAGATGTTTTTAATTGATAATTACGAATGCTATACACCATTGTACCAAGCATCAGAATACAGATTGTTAATTTAACTGATAAAAAGTTGTTTTGACTTAAGGCTCCGAAATAATCTGTAAAAGGAATTTTATTGATATTAGTATACGTAATCATGAAAAATACTACTTCAAATAACTTTTTCCCTTTTGTTACTATTCCGAAGGCTGCTGCTAAGAAAACTATAAAAATTGCTCCAAGAATTACAGTGCTTAAAGCTATAAAATTTGCGGCTAGTATTAATCTTACCAATAAAGGAAGAGCTAAGAATAGAAGCAATAGAATACTCGCTAAGAGTTGAGAAATCAACAATCTATGTAAGGGATTAAAAGAAGCAAAAGCAAAATAGTGTACTTTATTTGTAAATTCCTTTGTAGTTAAATCTGAGATTCTACTTACTTGGAAAAACCAAAGAATTGGTAATACAAACTGATGTGAAATTTCTAAAGGAAGCAGCGCTAAGAGTAATATTCCAATACCATTTATAAACCACAACCATTTTTTTCCTTTTCTAATCAGTAATAATAATTCGGTTCTAAGTAGCGGAAGAATAGAGAAATTCGTAGTTAGTTTGGATAATCCTGAGATTTGAATTTCCTTATTTGTTATTTCAGTTTGAGTCGCAACTTTTGGTGCTTTTTGAGTAGAAGATTCCTTTAGCGAAAACCTATGAAAGAAACCGGTAGCAAGAAAAACAAGTAATGTTCCTAAAGCAATCCAAAATATTCTGCTAATTACAAATGAGTATGGAAACTCCATTCCATTAAAATGAAATTTTTTCGCAGCATTTTTATTTCCAATTACGTATCCAATAGATAATTGTTTGATATGATCTCCTTGCGTTAATTCTCTAACTTGGTTTTCCATTTTATTCATAACGATTTTAGTCCCTAACATATCAGATGAAAAGTGATCTTGATGAGTTCTTGATGACAACATTAAGAAAGAGAATAAGAAGAAAAAACCAATATTTTGAAGTATAGTATAATTTCTGAAGAAAACTTCAAAAACAACGGCTAACACGGCAATGAAAAATAATGTTGGAATAGTAATTAAGAAATAAGGTTTTATAAACTGAAAAATTTCAAAAGGAAAGTTTTCATTGTACGAATGAAATAAAGCGATACTCATAATAAGTACTACTCCAAGAATAGTCAATAATATGAAAAATCCACTTATAACTTTTGAAAATAAATACGTGGTATTCGTAACTTTTGTAGTAGCAATAATTTGTCCGACTTTAGTTTGAATATCGGTTTTAATTCCACCATTAATCAGATAAAAACCAACAAGCGATAAAAATAAACTACTCATAATCGCTGTAACATATCCAAACCAAGCAGAATTATAATCACCAACATAATCTGCAATTCTTATTGTTGAATAATTAGCATCTGGTGCTGGTACAAATGTATATGCAACCGCTAAACTTGTGCAAAGTGTAATTAAGAAATTATAATTTCTTACGCGTTGTAAATAGCTATATTTTATTAAAGGAAAAATATTCATAGTGATAAGATTTAATGTGCATTATATACTCCAAAGTGAATGGTGTCTGAAGAAATAATTAAAGCTGTTAATAGGGAAATCGCAATGATTAAAAAAAGTATGATTTGTAGCGTTTTCTTGTTCGACGTTTTCATGATTAAGATGTTTTAGTGGTGTATAAATAAGTGTCTTCTAAAGTTGGTTGTTGTGCTAAAGCTCCATTTGGTTGTTGGGAACTAATAAATCTTACGATGGAAGAATTACCTTTTAGTAAAGAATGAACTACTAAATGATTTTGCTTAAACTCGTGTAAAGTGTTTTTTTCAATTGTTGTTTCAAAAACTTTACCTTTTACCTTATCAATCAATTCTTCTTGATCTCCATAGGCGAGTAAATTTCCATTTTTCATTATAGCAACTTTATCAGCCACAGTATCTATATCTGAAACAATATGTGAAGACAATATCACAATGGCATCATTGGCTAATTGATGAATAAGATCTCTGAATCTCATGCGCTCTTCCGGATCTAAACCAACAGTTGGTTCATCGAAAATCAACACTTTTGGATCGTTTAATAGAGCTTGGGCAATTCCTACACGTTGTTTCATACCTCCAGAATAACTCCCAATAGGTTTATGAGCAGCATCCATTAAGTTCAAACCTTCTAAAAGTTGTGTTATTTTAGAGTTTAAATGCTTTCCGCCAACACCTTTCATGGCTGCCATATATTTTAAAAATTCAAAAGCGTTTAAGTTAGGATACACTCCAAAATCCTGAGGTAAAAAGCCAATTTGTTTACGCATGTAATTAGGGTCTTTTACAACGTTGTTTTTGTTTAAAATAATTTGGCCGTCACTTGGTTTGCTTACAGTAGCAATCATTTTTAGTAAAGTAGATTTACCAGCTCCATTTGGTCCTAACAATCCTAATATTCCTTTGTCAATACCAATTGAAAAGTCTTTTAATCCGTATTTGGTTGCACTGTACTTTTTAGATACGTTTTGTATATCGAGTCTCATAGTTATTTATTTTAATTGTGTTGAATTATCTTCTAGAATTATGTTAGAAATATTGTTGTTCTTATTTTCTATGTTTTTATCAAACGCTACAGTTGAAGTCACTGCTTTTTGAATAGTAGAATTATGTTGTTGTTCTTGTTTTGTTTCCGAATTATAGATAACACTCATTGCATACAAAAACATTGTAAAGAATATTTTAAATAGTTGCATAATGAATTGATTTTTAGAATTAACACTTCAAAAGTCAATTAAAATCTCAGTTTTTAAAAAGAAGAATGATGAACGTAGTCGCAAAAATGATTTTATGGAATTTGAACGATAATCATTGTAATGAGTACATTCAGATAGAAAAAAATATCTTTCATCATTAAAAAGTGTCCTTTTTGCAGGTAATAATTAAGTTTGTAGTAACTATTTTAAATATATGGGAATGTCTAAACTAGATACTTTGATAGATAATAAACTGGTACAAAACATATTTGTATGGTTCATTCTGTTTATCATTTTAATCGGTGGAATTCAATCTGAAAATAGAATTCAAATAGCTCTTTATGCAATTCTATTTTTACTACCTACTATTTACATTACTAATTATTTTGTTCTTCCATATTTCCAAAAAAGGAAAACTATATTTTTCATACTTTTTATTTTAAGTGGTACGCTATTTACTTTATTGCCGGTTTATGTTATTAGTAAAGCCATAAATCAACCGTTAGATGTAAAGATGTTTTTAAACCTGTTTGGGTTTATTTTATTAGCAATGATTTTCGGTATGACTATTCGTATAGCAAGAGATAGTTTTAAACGCAGACAAGAGGTAAAGGAAGCTGAATTAAAGTTATTGAAGGGACAACTGAATCCTCATTTTCTATTTAATACATTGAATAATTTGTATGGTTTATCTGTGGTAAAGTCGGATAAACTACCAAATCTGATGTTGAAACTATCGGATTTATTACGCTACAGTTTGTATGAAACAAGAGAGTCTTTTGTTTCTTTACAAAAGGAAATGAGTTATTTAGAAAATTATATTTCTCTTGAAAAATTGAGGTTGGAAGAACAAGCAGATATTTCCTTTTCAATTTCTGGAATACTAAAAGATAAGAAATTAGCTCCAATGTTATTAATTGTGTTTGTTGAGAATGCATTTAAGCATTTGGCTCCTATTGAAGGAGAAAAAAGCACAGTAAATATTGATATTCATATTTCTGAAAATGAATTAGTATTCAAGTGTGAAAATTCATTCGATATACATAGTGATAAAGGTGAGAACCTAGAAAAAGGGAAAAGTGGAATTGGATTAGTCAATGTCAAAAAAAGACTAGATTTAATTTATCCTGAAGCACATAGTTTAAAAATTGGAAAAACCAAGAGTATTTTTTCTGTTGATTTAAAACTTTCGATATAATATGGAAAAGATAAGATGTTTAATTGCAGACGACGAGCCAATTGCACGTCAAATAATAGAGAATTATATTAAAGATATTCCGTATTTAGAGTTAGTAACTACTTGCAAGAATGCTTTTGAAGTAATGGAAGTATTGCAAAAAGAGCAAATAGATTTACTATTCTTAGATATCAATATGCCGAAGTTCTCTGGAATAAGCTTATTAAAATCATTAGCAAAAAAACCAGAGGTTATTATCACAACAGCTTATCCGGAATATGCTATAGAAGGTTTTGAACTTGCCGTGACGGATTACCTATTAAAACCATTTTCATTAGAACGATTTTTACAAGCAATAGTTAAAGTTCAACAGAAACTCAAAACAACTCCGGTTAGTAATACCCAACCAATAACCGTAAATAAAGAAAACGAAGCTAATTCGTTGTTCGTTAAAAGCGATAAGAAAATCATAAAGTTAAATTTTGATGAAATTTACTATGTAGAGGCTTATGGTAATTATATAAAAATTTATACAGATACCATGATTTTGACACCTCAAACGTTAACCGAGTTTCTTACAAAACTTCCAAACAACTTTTTAAGAATACATAAATCCTATGTTATCAATTTTAATCATTTAAAACTTATAGATGGCAATCAGGTAATATTGATTAATGATAAAGTATTACCTGTAGGAAAATCTTATCGAAAGCAATTAATCAAACGAATTGAAGAATAATACTGTATTGTATTACTTTATCTCATATTTACACTAAAGGCACCTTAATTCCAGGATTAGATTTATCTTTTGGTGTAACTTAGGCAAGTGGGGTGCAATGAATTCCGTTTCCTGAAATATCTGTATCTGTGAAGGCTCCATGTCCATTTGAGCTGATGCCATAAAATAGGTTTCCTTTACCAGTAATGTTATTTAAACTTTGTTTATTTAACACAGTTACTCCTTCAAGATTATTAATATTTTTAATCATTTTTATTCCCAATAAAATAAAGCTAAAAATAAATAGAGAAGTAGCCTTAAATATCTTTCTTAGTAAACCAATATTCTTTCCGAAATATATTTTTACAACAGTAATTAGAAAGCATTTCTAATTCAATAGAATATTCTTACTTTTGTTCCTATTAAATTTAAAAAATGTCAAAGAAATCTATTGCAATTCTTACCGTTATACTAGCAATTTTAATTGATCAAATCACTAAAATATATATAAAGACTCACTTTTATTTAGGGGAGGAAATAAAAGTACTAGGTTTGGATTGGTTTCGAATTCATTTCACAGAAAATAATGGAATGGCTTGGGGCCTTGAGTTCGGTGGTAAAGCAGGAAAGTTGTTCTTGACATTATTTAGAATTGTTGCTGTTGGAGCAATTATTTACTGGTTGCGAGATACTATTAAGAACAAATTCCATAACGGAGTAATAATTGCAATTTCATTAATCCTTGCTGGTGCAATTGGTAATATAATTGACTCGGTCTTCTACGGTGTTATTTTTTCAGAATCGAAAAGTGGAGGGGCAATAGCAACTATGTTCCCTGAACAAGGTTATGAGGACTTCTTTTTTGGTAAAGTAGTTGATATGTTATATTTCCCAATGTATCAAGGCGAAAGTTTTACGTTTTTCAATGCGATTTTTAATGGAGCCGATAGTTGGATTAGTATCGGAGTAGTATTGTTATTTATTCTGCATAAACATGCATTTCCAAAGAAAGAGGAAGCATAATACTCTTTTCAATTTCTTTTTTTAGTACCTTTCAAATAAAAAATCATGCGTTTTTTAAAATATCTTGCGGTGTTTTTATTGGGGTTTTTACTTGCTAAACTCTGGTATGATAGGCAAAAGCCAGTTTATCAAGCTGAAGAAGTGAAGGTAATGGTTAATGAAATTAAGAATCTAAGCAAGTTGGTCGTTTCACAAGGTAACTATTCTGAAATGTATAGTTCCGGCGATACTAAAAAGTACTTTTTCGATTATTTACAGTTTCAGAAAAAAGCCATTGTGTCTGTAAATGCGAAGGTTGAAGTGGGTTATGATTTGTCTCAAATAGATATTCAAATTGATAGTCTAAATAGAGAAATTATCATTAATAAAATTCCTGAACAAGAAGTTGTTATTTCTCCTGAGGTCAAATATTTCGACCTAAAACAGAGTCAATTCAATACATTTTCAAAGGAGGAACTCAATACAGTCAATTCTAAAGCTATTGAAAGGTTAAAAGAAACCATAGAATTAACAAATCAAAAGAAAGAAGCTAAAAGACGTTTATTTGAAGAGTTATCCAAAATTTATCAGTTATCCAAAATTTATCGTTGGAAGGTTGTAGATAATACCAATTCTATTGATTTAGATAAGATAATGCTCATCAAAGATTAATAGAATAACAGATTACAAATAGATTAATTGCTTATAAATTTACTCTCTATTTACATGATCATTTATTAATGCATATAATTTTTTCAATTAGTCAATATATGTTAATCGGTTTTTTAAAAGGCTAATAAATGCTATTTATATTAGAAGATATTAAAAAAATAGTATCATTAAGTTAAGTAGATGGTAAAAGATTATTTATGATTTAATTTTATCAATAATGATTCATGTGAATTAATCATTAAAGATGTAACGATTCATTTCAGGCTTAAACTCTCTTTCTGAATAAATTTTTATGATAAATGATAAGAGAGCGGTTCTTGAATTAACTAATAATTTGATATAGCTATCATTATGAAATAAATTCTCTTTATTTTGGTAGTTTATTACTTAACAAACCATAAATAAGAGCTCCTAATAAGGCTCCAATTAATACAATTATAATTGAAAAGATTCCATTTCCTATTAAAACAAAAATTGGTGCAGGGCAGGCACCAGCTAAAGCCCAGCCTAAACCAAAAATAGTTCCTCCAAGTATTGCTTTTATGTAGTGTTTGTCTTTTGGTTTTGGAGTAATCGGGTTTCCTAAATAATCTTTAATGTATTGTCTTTTAAACAGAAACATTAACACTACGGATATAAAAACCGCTGAACCAATAATTCCATACATATGGAAAGATTGAAACTTAAACATTTCAAAAATCCTATACCATGAAATTGCTTCTGATTTCGATAATATGATTCCAAATAGAATCCCGATAATTAAAAATCTTACATACTTCATCTTAGCCAAAAATTAAAGGGAATATTAACCAAATCATAATCAAACCACCAATAAAGAAACCAATAACCGCAATTAATGATGGTAATTGTAAATTACTTAAACCAGTAATTGCATGTCCTGAGGTACATCCACCAGCATAACGTGTACCAAAACCAATAAGAATTCCTGCAAATAATAAAAGGAGGAAACCTTTAATGGTTAAAGTAGTATTTAAACTAAATAGCTCATCTGGTACATATGAGTTTTGATTGTATGTAAAACCTAGAGTTTCTAACTCTTTTATAGTTTCTGGATTTATAGAATCTAATCCATAAGGTGTTAAAAAGGTAGAACTAATAAAACCACCAATAATAAGTCCAACTAAAAAGAGTAAACTCCAATCGCGTTCTCTCCAATCTTTTTTAAAGTAATCTGATAATTTATCTGCCCCAGCAATGGTACAAATGGTTTCTAAATTAGTTGAAACTCCAAAGCTTTTACCAAAGTAAAAAAATAAAAAGAGAATCATTGATATCAAAGGTCCTGACACATACCAAGGCCAAGGTTGTAAAAGTATTTCCATTATTGTATATGTTGTTTTATGTACGCTATAATAGTATTAGTAGCACCAATATTAGTATTTATGTAGGACTTGCAAATATTTCCCATTGCTACTCTTAAGCTTATATTGTTTTTTAATTCGACCAAAGTACTAATTAATTCTTTATTATTCTTAACAGTTTTACTCCCTCCTAATGCGAGCAGTTCATGGGCTTCATTAAATTTCTGATACTTGTTATCTCCATAAATTATAGGAATGCCAAAGGTAGCTGGTTCTAAAATATTATGTAATCCTGTTGCCAAACCTCCACCAACGTAAGCAATGTTGGCATAAGAGTAGATTTTTGTTAATATTCCAATGGTATTAACAATAAATACATTATAATTTTTCAGGTTAACATTATTTCTTTCAGAATACAATATTGTTTTTTTAAGAATTGATTTTCTTAGAGTTTCAATACTTACTGGGTCTATTTTGTGCGGTGCAATGATAAATTTTTCTTCATCTGTAGCAACTTCATTTATATATTTTACAAGTAAATCCTCATCTTCCTTCCATGTACTTCCAGCAACAACTGTATACTTGTTGTTTTTAAATTCCTCAATAAAATTGATAGAGTTATTCTGATTTAAAATTTTATACACTCTGTCGAAGCGTGTATCACCAGAAAGGGTAACATTTTTGAAGTCAATTTGATTCAGTAACTTTATTGAGCTTGTATTCTGAACGAAGAAATGATTGAAGGCAGATAAGAAGTTACGCATCCATTTTCCGTAAGATTTAAAAAATAATTGATCTTTTCTGAATATTCCAGAAACTAATAATGTTTTTGTCTTTGTTTTACGAAGTTCATTTAACAGATTTGGCCAAAATTCGTACTTGACTATAATTGCCAAATCAGGGTGTACTTGATGAATAAAACGTCTCATATTTTTTGAAGTGTCAAAAGGTAGATAACACACAACATCAGCTAAATCATAATTTTTACGAATTTCATATCCAGATGGAGAGAAGAAGGTAACTACAATTTTATAATCTGAATAGAGACTTTTTAACTGTTCAATAATTGGTCGTGCTTGCTCAAATTCACCTAAAGAAGCAGCATGAATCCAAAAAACCTTATCGTTTGTTTTAATGCTTTCTAAAGCACGAAATGTGTCTTTTCTACCACTTACAAATAATCCTAGCTTAGCGTTAAAAACAGCTATTACTTTGATGAAAAAATAAACGATGCGTATAATTAAATTATAAATAAAAAGCATGTGACGAAATTACCAAATAAAAAATCAGTGACCACGTGGTCACTGATTTTTAACTAAATATATTTAGAACTTATTTTATCTCGAAGTCTTCCATGAATTTTGTAGTGTAATTACCTGCTACATAATCTGGATGATCCATTAATTGTCTATGGAAAGGAATTGTTGTTTTAATTCCTTCAATAATATACTCATCTAACGCACGCTTCATTTTATTAATTGCTTCTTCACGTGTTTGTGCAGTCACAATTAATTTAGCGATCATTGAATCGTAGTTTGGAGGAATTGTATATCCAGCATAAGAATGTGTATCAATACGAACTCCATGACCACCTGGTTCGTGATAAGAAGTTATCTTACCTGGAGAAGGTCTAAAGTTTTTATGTGGATCTTCAGCGTTAATTCTACATTCAATTGAGTGTAATTGAGGAGTATAGTTTTTACCAGAAATTGGTACGCCAGCAGCTACTAAAATTTGCTCACGGATTAAGTCATAATCAACTACTTCTTCTGTAATTGGGTGCTCTACCTGGATACGAGTATTCATTTCCATAAAGTAGAAGTTACGGTGTTTATCAACTAAAAATTCTACCGTACCAGCACCTTCATACTTAATATATTCCGCAGCTTTAACTGCAGCTTCCCCCATTGCATGTCTTAATTCATCAGTCATGAATGGAGAAGGAGTTTCTTCCGTTAATTTTTGATGACGACGCTGAACCGAACAATCTCTTTCAGATAAGTGACACGCCTTACCAAATGAATCACCTACAATTTGAATTTCAATATGTCTTGGTTCTTCAATTAATTTCTCCATGTACATTCCGTCGTTTCCAAAAGAAGCTTTTGCTTCCATGCGAGCAGAATCCCATGCTGGTTTTAAATCTTCTTTATTCCAAACAGCACGCATTCCTTTACCACCTCCACCGGCAGTTGCTTTAAGCATTACAGGAAATCCCATATCTACAGCAATTTTTTCAGCTTCTTCGTAAGAGTCTAAAATTCCTTCAGATCCAGGAATACATGGTACACCTGCAGCAATCATCGTTGCTTTTGCAGTTGCTTTATCTCCCATTTTAGAGATCATTTCTTCACTCGCCCCGATAAATTTAATATCGTGCTCCTCACACAACTTAGAAAATTTTGCATTTTCAGAAAGGAAACCATATCCAGGGTGAATGGCATCAGCATTTGTGATTTCAGCAGCAGCAATAATTCTGTCCATTTTTAAGTAAGACTCGTTACTCGGAGCAGGGCCAATACATACAGCCTCATCAGCAAACCTTACGTGTAAACTTTCAGCATCTGCTTTAGAGTATACCGCTACAGTTTTGATGCCCATTTCTTTACAGGTACGAATTACACGTAGTGCAATCTCACCTCTATTGGCAATTAATATCTTTTTAAACATAATTGATAAGTTTTTTAAACTCAATAGATTGAGTTATAAGACTTAAATTAAGATGGATCAACTAAGAATAAAGGTTGATCAAATTCAACGGGTGATGAATCATCTACTAAAACTTTAACGATCTTACCAGAAACCTCAGATTCGATTTCGTTAAATAGTTTCATTGCTTCAATAATACAAACTGTATCTCCAGCTTTAATTTCAGAACCAACTTCTACAAATACAGGTTTATCTGGAGAAGGTTTACGGTACAATGTTCCGATAATTGGAGACTTAATAGTTAAATATTTTGATTCGTCTTCAGTAGCTTTTGGAGCTGCAGGTGCTGCAGGAGTTGCAGGTTCACTTGCAACTGGTTGTGGAGCAGCCATCATTTGTGGAGCAGCTGGCATTGCAGCTTGAATGATTTTTGTTTCTGGAGCGTCAGATCCAGTTTTAATCGTAATCTTTACATCATCCATCTCTAATTTTACCTCACTGGCACCAGACTTGGCTACGAACTTAATAAGATTTTGGATTTCTTTAATGTCCATTGTTTATAATTTTAGTTGATTGTCTATTTATTATATGCCCATTTCAAGTAGATAGATCCCCATGTGAATCCACCACCAAAGGCAGCAAATATTAAATTATCTCCTTTTTTTAATTCTTCTTCATAGTCTGCTAACAAAAGAGGTAAAGTAGCTGAAGTTGTATTACCATATCGGCTAATATTCATCATAACCTTACTTTCATCTAAGCCAATGCGGTTAGCAGTAGCTTCAATAATTCTTTTGTTTGCTTGATGTGGTACCAACCAGTTTACACTGTCTTTGGTTAGTTTATTTTTTTCTAAGATTTTTTCAGAAACATCAGCCATGTTAGAAACAGCGAATTTAAAAACTGTTCTTCCTTCTTGATGCACAAAATGTCGCCCCTCTGCTAGAGTTTTTTCTGAAGGAGGTAAGGCAGATCCGCCTGCCTCGATTTTCAAGAAATCTCTACCAATTCCATCACTTCTCAAGTATTCATCTTGGAAACCTAAACCTTCTTCATTTGGTTCGAATAAAGCTGCACCTGCTCCATCTCCAAAAATAATACATGTTGCGCGATCTGTATAATCAATAATTGATGACATTTTATCTGCACCAATTAATAACACTTTTTTATATCTACCTGACTCTATATAACTTGAAGCAACAGACATACCATATAAGAAACTTGAACATGCTGCTTGTAAATCATAAGCGAATGCGTTTACTGCACCAATTTTAGTTGCAGTGTAAACTGCGGTTGAAGCAACTGGCATATCAGGTGTAGCTGTAGCAACGATAACTAGATCTATTTCTGATGGATCTATACTAGCTTTGCGGATTAAATCTTCAGCGGCTTTTATTGCCATAAACGAAGTTCCTTCACCTTTTTCTTTTAAAATTCGTCGTTCTTTGATTCCAGTTCGAGTAGTAATCCATTCATCATTTGTATCAACCATCGTTTCTAACTCTTTATTGGTTAGAACATAATCAGGGACGTACTTTCCTACTGCTGTAATTGCTGCAGTTGTTTTATTCATATCTATTACGGATAGTAAATTCAGTTTCCAAAAGTAGTGATTTTTTTTTCACTTTGTAACTAAAAAAACGCCAAAAACATTCGTTTTCGGCGTTAATATTCTATAACCCAACTTAATAGTCAGTAAATGTCTTAAACTTCAGCTTCTGTTGTATCAATAACAACTTGACCTCTGTAATATAATTTACCCTCGTGCCAGTGAGCTCTGTGGTATAAATGAGCTTCACCAGTAGTAGGATCAACAGCTATCTGAGGCATAGTAGCTTTATAGTGAGTTCTTCTTTTATCTCTTCTAGTTTTTGATATTTTTCTCTTAGGATGTGCCATTTTACTCGTTTTTTCCTGTTAGTAAATCTTTTAATTTATCCCATCTAGGGTCAGTTGATTCTTCCTCAACTGTTTTTTCGTTATTTATTTCTAATTCTTTTAACTTCTCTAGAGCTTCAGATTTCATGGTTCCACTTAATACATCTGGATGTATTCTTTTAGACGGTGCTGAAAGAACGATTAATTCATAGATGTACTGAGCTACATTAATTTGATACTCATCATGAGGGATAATTAAAATCTCATCATTTTCATCATTGAATTCTGGTCCAAACTTTACTACTAAAGAAAAATCTCCTGAAATTTCTTGATCGAAATTTTCATTAGTTATATCACAAGGTACATTTATTGTTCCGTTAATTGTGAATAATAACTCTAGTAGTGTATTCTTTTTAACAAAGCTAATGTCCGCACTAATGTTAACTTCATTAAATTCTGAATACTGAAATTCTTCAAAGAACTTGTTCTCTATTTGATATTGAAAGTGGTGGCTTCCTTCTTTCAAACCCACAAAAGAAATATTATATTCTTTTAATCCTTTCATATACAACGTCAAATTGAGGGCGCAAATATAATAAAATGTTTTGTAATACGGAATAAATAAATATTATTTTGATCGTAATCTATTACTCTCTAACTCAATGTATTCATTTCTGTTTCTGAAAATCTTTAAAGAAGTAAATAAAGCTTCTTCGAAGGAAGTAGTATTTGCTTTATTTTTTCCAGCTATTTCAAATCCCGTACCATGGTCTGGAGATGTTCTTATTTTACTGAGTCCGGCTGTAAAATTAACCCCATTTCCGAAAGACAATGCTTTAAAAGGAGCTAAACCTTGGTCGTGATACATTGCTAATACCCCGTCAAATTGCTTATATGTTTTGGATCCAAAGAATCCATCAGCAGCATAAGGTCCGAAAACTAATTTTCCTGTTTCCTTAATTTTTTGAATTGTTGGTCTAATTATCTCATCATCTTCTTTTCCTATAACTCCTTTGTCTCCGCAATGTGGATTTAATCCTAAAACTGCAATTTTAGGTTTGCTAATATTGAAATCTTGTTTTAATGCGTGTTCCATAATGTTAACTTTTTCTGTTATTAACTCCGGAGTGATAGTTTCAGCAATATTAGCAACAGGAATATGACCTGTTATTAAACCGATACGTAAATCTTCAGTCATTAATATCATTAAACTTTTACCTTCTAGATTATCTTCTAGATATTCTGTGTGTCCGGGAAAGTCAAATTCTTTTGATTGAATATTATCTTTATTAATAGGAGCAGTTAATAGTAGATCAATAGCATTGTTTTGCAAGGCATCCATTGCACTGGTTAATGATTTTAAGGCAAATTTCCCTCCGTCAGGAGTAGTTTTACCTAAATCAATTTTAAATTCCTCCTTACTAATATTAATCAAGTTCAATTTTCCATGAACTATTTTATCTAAAGAGTGGATACCATGAACACTACTATTTAAGTTCAATGCTTTTTTATGGAAAGAGACTACTTTATTCGAACCAAATAAAACTGGCGTACAAAAATCAAACATTCTTTTGTCTTGAAATGTTTTTAAAACAATTTCGATACCAATTCCATTTGCGTCCCCTAATGAAATTCCTACAATAATTTTATCAGTTTTTTCCATATAGACTTTTGATGTCGTATTTTTGATGTAAACAAAAGTAATTAAATTAATACAATGTTTACAGGAATCATAGAAACTATTGGTGTAGTTTCAAATATAGAAAAGGATTTAGAGAATATTCATTTTACAATTAATAGTACTATTACAAATGAACTGAAAATAGACCAAAGTGTTGCCCATAATGGAGTATGTTTAACTGTTGTAAAAATTAGTGGTGACGAATATGTGGTTACTGCCATCAAAGAAACAATGGATAAGTCCAATATGGGAGATATTGCGGTTGGAGAAGAGGTTAATTTAGAGAGAGCGATGAAATTGGGCGATCGACTGGATGGCCATATAGTTCAAGGTCACGTTGATGAAACTGGCGTTTGCAAAGGAATTCAAGATCAAGATGGAAGCACTCTTTTTACTTTTGAATATCATTCTAAGAACAATAATGTTACTATTGAAAAAGGATCAATTACAGTTAACGGAGTGAGTTTAACTGTTGTAAATTCAAAGGAAAATGAATTTAGTGTTGCAATTATTCCTTACACATTAGAGCATACTGTTTTCAAAAACTTTAAAGTTGGAACTAAGGTAAATTTAGAATTTGATGTTATTGGAAAATATGTAGCCAGATTACAAAGTTTTAAAGAATAAATTTCGATTTATTTCTAAGACATATCACAGTTGTCCAAGTCGTGGATAACTGTTTTTTTATATATCATTATCATCTAATTGTAAACATACGTGCGTTCGAATTAATAAAAACGGTAGTCAATGGTTAGAGTTTAAAGGCCATGGGCTAAACATTTGATGACAGTATTGGTGAGGCAGCTGGCGTCTTCTTTTATTTTATAACTTGTTTAACCATTTAAAAAGTTTTACCAAACTCTTAAATTACATATTTCAAAGTTGACGTATTGTATAATACATCCTGACAATTTGAGGATGTATTTATCTATTCTCGATGAATTATTATTTTAAAACATTTTTAAGCTGATAAAAGAAGCGTTCTATTAATCTTAAATCTTCCGTTACAATATCAGCTGTTCCAGTCATTTCTTGTTTGAATTCAATGTTTTTGTCGTAGGTTGTTTTAAGTTCCTTTTGTAAAGCAACATCTACTAAATAGTTGCCTTCTTGGTCAGCAATAGGGGAAATGTATTTTACAGTTCCATTTAACTTTCCAAATTCATCAGCAGGATAATTGAGTAATTTTATTTGAACTTTTTGTCCAGTTTTAATCTTACCAGAGTTCGCTACTGGAGCTTTTATTTTTCCAATGAAGTTTTCATTAGTTTCTGGTATAATTGTAAATATCAAATCACCAGTATTTACATTCTGATTCTTATTCCAAAATGATAGGAAAGACACTTTTCCATCTATAGAAGAAGTTAAAGCGTAAAGCTTTTCCCAATCTTTGATTGCTTTTTTTAAGTAGAAGAAGGATTGAAGAGCTTTCTTTCTTAAACGAATATCATTTTGAGTTTTTTTGATAGATGTTCCTTCTAAATTTTTGTTAGAGTTATTGATTAATTCTCGTAATTGAGAAATTGTTGTTTCATTATTTTGGTTATTTCTTTTTGATTGTAAAAAAGCAACTTCGCGTTGTTCTTTTTCTTTAGCGGAAATTACACCTTGTTCAAACATTTTCCTACTCCTCTCAAGGTCTGATTTTTTAATTTCTAATTCTTTTTCGCTCAAATTTCTTTGCGATAGTGCAATTTGTAATCTTCTTTTAACTTCAATTACCGACATTTTATTTGCAAACGATTCAGATTTAAATGGAGTAAGTTTTTTATTTAAAATATATTCTGAATAATCATTTTCAAATTGTGAAAAACTAGATATAATATCTCCTAAAATTAATGGAGGTAAATCGTCAATTGGAAATGAGAAATCTTTGTCGTAGTTCTGAATAGTGTCTACAATACTTTTAAGTAATAAAACGTCTTTATAGGAGGCCGTATTTTCAATTACTGCTAATACATCGTTTGCCTTTACATCTGCTCCTTCGGTAGTTAAAAACACTTCAAATTGACCTGTAGATTTAGCAAATAATTTTTCAGGTGGAGTAGAAGTAGTGACCATAACCTGTGATGTTATTACATCAGGATATTTTATAAACCATGAAATAAATAACAGCATTAGAATCAATACAAAAACTAATGTGTTTCCATATCGAATCATCCAATTAGGTACTTTAGTTAATATTTCTTGTACCTCTTCACTTCTAATTTCTATATCTTGAATATCTTGCGGCATTATGCTAAAAAGTATAAAAGAGAGAGATATAGTTACCTCTCTCTTAAAAAGTAATGTAAAAAATTAATATTAGTTTTTGAAACTCCTTTAAAAGAATTATCAATCAAGTCTTTTGTAGTTGTTACCAATAAGTGACTAGTATTTTTTATTGAACTACAATTTGAGATATGATAGTTGTTAATTCGTGTTATATTCATTTCAAATGCTAAAATTAGTATTCATTAAATCGAAGGATTATCCTAATCCACCAAATGTTGGGTCATCACATTCACATCTTCCAGTGCTGTAATTACATACAGCATCTAATTCACATGTGTCACTTGTTGGGGAACATGGAATTTGAGATTGAACAAATTGATTGCATTCTCCATCTGAAATACCAACACTTCTTAACCCACCATGTATTAACTTTTGATTTGTTCTGTTCAAGACAGTTCCTATTTTTAAAATTGATTTTTTCATAATTAGAATGTGTTTCGATTATTACATATACCACTTGTACAAGTGTAATAGGGATCATTTCCTAAAAATGGATATTGACTGATCCAAAATCCTTGTGTTCTGGTACAACAAAATTGGTAAAGAGATGGTATAAATCCTCCTTTAAGTGTTTTTTGTTGTTCCTTATTTAAAATAGTCCCTATTTTTAAAATTGATTTTTTCATTTTAATAATGCTTTAAGAAAGTTATTACACTTTCCGTATTAAACTTTAACTATTAAACAGGTCCACCAGAATCACCTCCACCTCCTGGAGGATTATTATTTCCGCCACCAGATCCACCGGTGTTACAACTGCAATTCAAAGGCTTCCAATATAGTTGCTGTATATATGGGTCAGCACACCATTCAAAACAAGGTCCTCTAAATACTCGACCACCTTTTATACTTCTTTGGTCGGCTTTATTTAAAGCCTTACCAATATTTAAGATTGATTTTTTCATAGTGTTAAAATTAAAAGCATGCGCAATTTTGTGAAGTTCCATAACCATTAGCTCCAGGATGCCAAATACCACCCGTTTCTCCACACTCGGCTGGTGTACAACATCTAGGGTCGCCATAATTCACTAGGCAACGAAATTTTACGGGTCTAAAACCTCCAATAATTTGCTTTTGGTCAGCCTTATTTAAGCTGTTTCCTAAGTTTAAGATTGATTTTTTCATCATCTTTTAGATTTAAATTAATTAAATCCCTGAACATTTAGAGACACTCAAGGGATGTGTCTATCTTCGCGAAAGAATATTTTTAACTACCTAGTTCCAATTGGTTTTTAACCAGGTCGTAATAGTTTCCTTTTAATTTAATAAGTTCTTGGTGATTTCCTTTTTCTATAATTTTTCCTTTATCTAAAACAACTATTTGATGAGCATTTTTCACTGTACTCAATCTATGTGCAATTACCACAGCAGTTTTATCTGCAAAAAAAGTATTTAGTTTTTCCATGATTACTTTTTCGTTATTGGCGTCAAGTGCAGAGGTGGCCTCATCAAAGAATAAGAATTTCGGATTCTTATAAACAGATCGAGCAATTAACATACGTTGTTTTTGTCCAGTACTTAATCCACTTCCTTCACTCCCAATCTTTGTGTTAAACCCTAAAGGAAGCCCATCAATATAATCTGAAATATTTGCTACGTCAATCGCATGAGCTAGCTTCTCCTTATCTACAAAATCTTCACCAACAGCAATGTTTTTAGCAATGGTATCGTTAAAGATATATCCCTCTTGCATTACTACTCCGCAATTTCTTCTCCATTCTTTTTGTGATAAACTTTTAAAGTTGAAGTTTCCGACTGTTATTTCTCCTTCATCTACTTGATAAAAACCAAGTAATAATTTCATGATAGTAGTTTTACCACTCCCACTTACACCTACAATTGCTGTGGTTTTATTTGCAGGAATTTCTAAGGTTAAATTTTTGATAACAGGATCAAGTCCTCCAGTATATCTAAATGAAATATTATTTAATTCAATTGGGTGGTTTGTTGGTATGTTGGTTACTCTTTCATCATTTGGGCTTTCTTCGTCTTCCATGTTATGTATTTCACCTAAACGATCTAAAGATATTTGAGCATCTTGTAAATCTCTCAGAAAATTGATAAGTTGGGTTATTGGTCCGTTTAACTGACCTACTATATAACTAATCGCCATCATCATACCGAGTGTAATATCTCCATCAATTACAAGTTTTGCAGAAAGAATTGTAATGAACATGTTTTTAAGTTCATTTATTAAGTTTGAACCAACGCTTTGAGTTTGTTCAAGAGCTAAACTTTTAGTAGCAACTTTAAACAAACGAGCTTGAACATATTCCCAATTCCAACGCATTCTTCTTTCAGCATTGTGAAGTTTAATTTCTTGCATCCCGTTTATAAGTTCAATAACTTTACTTTGTTCTTGACTTACTTCTGAGAATCTCTTGTAATCAAGTTCCTTTCTTTTCTTGAAGAAAAACAACACCCACGAGAAATAAAGAACACTTCCTAAAACAAAAACACCAAAAATCTGAAAACTATAAAAACTTAAAACAAGACTAAAAATAATTAAATTGACAAAAGAGAATAATACTGTAAGTGAGGAAGTTGTAAGTATTCTTTCTATTCTTTTATGATCGTTAATTCTTTGTAACAAATCCCCCGTCATTCTCACATCGAAATAAGAAATAGGTAATTTCATTAATTTGATAAAAAAATCAGAAATTAAAGAAATATTGATTCTTGTGCTTAAATGTAGTAAAATCCAACTTCTTATAATTTCTAGTGATGCTTTTCCGAGGAATAAAAAGAGCTGAGCAAATAAGATGAGGTATACAAAATTCAAATCTTGATTTTCAATACCAACATCAACTACACTTTGTGTTAAAAATGGTAATATTAGTTGTAATACACTTCCAGCTAGAAGACCAATAATTAATTGAACTATAAACTTCTTGTATTTGAAGACGTATTTAAATATAAATGAGAAGCCAAACTTTTCATCTTCTTCAAACTCTTCTGAATAAAATTTTGGAGTCGGTTCAATTAATAATGCAATTCCTTCTTCAGTTGATTCATCTGCATTATTCCCAATCCAATTTTTAATAAATTCCTTTTTGGTAAAAGTTATTAAACCATGAGCAGGGTCTGAAACGTATACAGTATCTTTTTTAATTTTATAAACAACAACATAATGATTTTTATTCCAATGAACAATACACGGCAAGGGAGCTTCGATAAATTTTTCAAAAGCCAATTTAATACCTAAAGACTTAAAACCAATTGATTCAACTGCTTCACTTAAGCCTAACAAACTACTTCCTTCTCTTGTGGTTTCACTTAAATTCCTTAATTGCTGAGTGTTTATGGTTTTTCCATAATGTTTCGCAATTATTTTTATACAAGTAGGACCACAATCCTTAGCTTCTGTTTGTTTGTAATGTGGAAATTTTCTCAAATTATTAGAGTAGGTTTTTATTAATTAATTCTTTTAATTCCTTGGCATCTGGTCCTGGAGCATTTTCATCAATTATCTCACCGTTACGATCCAGTAATAGATATCGTGGAATTGAGTGTATTTTTAAACTTTTCAGAAATTTAGAAGATTTAAAATTTTGAATTAAAAAACTGTTTCTATTTGTGTTTATTTCTTCTTCAATTGAAGCTTGCTGCCAATCTTTTTCATATTCATCAATAGATAAATAGGCGAAAGCTACATTTTTGTCTGCATAATGTTCTTTTAGTTTTTTTAGGTCACCCATTTTGTGTCTGCAAGGTAAACACCAACTTGCCCATAAATCAATATAAACTACTTTCCCTAAGTTATTTTTTAAATACTTATCAAGCGTTGTCTGCTTGCTATTATGATTCACAAGCAAAACTCCTTCAGGATGCATATCTGTATTTCTTTGTAGTTGTGATTTGTAGTTTTGTATTTGAGGAGTCAAAAAACTATTAGGATATTGTTTTTCAAATTTGTTGATAGTAGCCAAAACAGATCCTTTATTATCTTTTTGCACCATCATTTGGTTGATACAAACAAGTTTTAAATATGCTTGAATTTCGGGTTTAAATGTTGTGTAATTTGAGGAAAGATCAAATGCTTTTCCATAGTTTACTTTTAGCTTAAACTTTTCCTTAATTTTTTCGTTTTTTAAAATTACTCTTTTAATAAAAATATTAGTTTTTTCATAGAGATTAATGTCATCTAATTTTAGGTTCGAGAAGTAATCTGTGATTATACTTTCAAGTTTTTCATTTTTAGAGCACGAGTAGAGCAGTCCTAGTTCTTTAACTAAGTTAAGATCTAGTTCTTCAGAGTATTGGTTGTTACAATTATTTTTTGTTGTAGTTTTAGATAAAGAAGCTTTATTTTCATTTGTCTCTTTGATTAAAAGATCAATAAATGTAAATAATTCGTCTTCTTTACTTTTAAAATTACTGTAATTAATATTTAGAGGATAAATAACAGCCTTCTTTTCGTATTTTGTTGAATGAGGTTTAAAAGGTCTTGATGAATCAATCTCATAAAAGCTCTTTCTTAATGTTTTTAATTCTAAACTACTATAGATTTTTGGTGGTTTACAGTTTGAATTAATCGATAAATTATTATCATTTATATTAATTTTAATTACATCATCAGGCTTTAAAATAGTTTCTTTTTTGATGTGGTTTTTTGTAGTAACCCCAATTTTTTCTTTTCTGTTAATTAATAACGAAATTGTATCATTTGCCTTTTTTGAAAGTATTCTGTCTAAATTTTGATTTGCGTTATAGTAATTCTTTGTTCGAGATATACTTATTGGATTTCCTTTTGATTCATTAACTATAATGATTTTAGCAAATCCTTTGCTACTGGTTTCTATCTTGATAGGAACAGTATCAATTTTAGCTACAACTTCTTTTTTTTCATTCTTACACGAAAGAAAAACACATACAATTATTATTATAAAAACTCTCATTTGGTTGATTAAATTAAATAAAGCCTGTTTTTATAAAAACAGGCTTTTATAAATTTAAAATGCGCAACTAGCACAACAGTATCCAGAAGCATAGCTTCCATCACTATATTCGGTTCCATTCCACTCAGAAGAAGCTTGATCATAAGAAACGTAGTCTGACCAGTATCCTCCTCCGTCTGGAGTGTTTACATATAATCTGCATTTATCAAAGTCAGCTTGAGATAAAGATGGTTGTACACCTCCAAAAACGTCTTTTTGAGCTCTTTTGTTTAATACCACACCTAAATTTAAAATTGATTTTTTCATAATAAAAATAATAAAGTTACATTTGCGGTGAACATTTTAAGACACTCACCGAGTGTGTCTATTCTTCGCGAGAGAATATTGTTCATAAGAGCAAAGTCGTTAATTCGACTTTGCTTATCTTTTTTATAGTTCAGAATGTTGGGGAATGTTACTATAGTTTTCTTCTAAGTCCTCAATGAAAAAACTTAAATCAGTTCTACTATATTCTTTTGGGAAAGATTTTCCGTTAATTAGAATTTCAGGAGTGAAATTAATACCATTTGTGGTACACCATTCTTTTTCACTTTTTAATACTTCCTGATAACTATCAAAATTATCGCTTGTTTTCCAAGACTTTAACCAGGTTTCATAATCTACGTCACCATAGATTTCATTCATTGCTAGCATACAATCCTTTTCACCTTTTTCATTGTATAATTCAATTAATCTATTGGCAACAACAACTCCATTTACATCTGGATTTTCGACTGGAACATTAAAACGAATAGTTACTTTAACGAGATTGTTATATCGCTCTAAAATTTGATCTACTAATTTGTGGACTGGCTTACAGTGACCGCAAAAAGGGTTGGTAATAATCGTAATTTCTAGAGAAGAGTTTTTATTACCAAAAATTATTTCACCAGAATTTTGTATTTGAGTATTTAGTTTAGGAGATTTTTGTAATAGACTATTAAATAAGTTAAAATTTCTTTTGAATTTTACAGATTCAATTTTTTCCTTTCTAAGATTGATTATATCTTTAACTAATGGTTTGATATATCGCCAAGTTGCATAAGTTCCAATGAAACTTAAAGCGGTAACAACAATATCCTTTGTATCCATATTAAATAGCGAGGTAAAATCTTTTGTTTCAAAGAAAATAAGACCAGCTTGTAGCCATAATATGCCAACAATTGACAAACATAAAGTACACCAAGTTTTTACGACCTGTGACTGATAATAAATAGAATATATTGTTATTGGAAGTGCTAGAGCACTTATAAAAAATACTGGATTAAAATTACTTAAACTTAAAGAGGCAATTGTTAAACCAATAAAGTACATTATACTGAGGTCGCTCAATTTATGATTTTTTATAATTTCTGCTCCTTTTGAGGTTAAAACTGCATCACAGTCTTTCTTTTCATTATTTCCAGAGCAAAACGCATCCCCGATTAATGTGTTTTCTCCAAGTTCTTGCTTCAGAATACTGTAACTGGCTACGATTCCAAATAAAGATAATACTACATGTGCTAGATTTATTGCACCAATATTTTCATAATTAAGGAAACCAATAGCACTTACAAGAAAAACTAGTAAGATATAGTCAACGAAAGTGTTAGATTCTTTACCTGCGGTTTCGTTATCAGTTTTTTCTACAGCGACAATTATCCCGGTAAATTTTTGAATGAATTCAGATTCCGAAAGTCTATTATCTTTACTGCTACTTGAGAAAATTAAATACTCAGGTTTATTTTTAATTCTCGAAACCGTGACAAGGTCTGTTCCTTCATCAGTATTTATTTGAGCAATAAAACTATCAGGTAATTGATGAAGAGTTTGAATATCGGTTGGTACTTCAGCTGCAATATTTTCAATATTGAAATGATCTAAGACACCAGTTATAGCATGTAAACTTGGATAAGAAGGATGACTTTTTATTTGAAAGGCAAGTTCTTTCTTATCATATGCAATTTTATTCTTAGATAGCAGCCTCTGCACTATCATAAATAGTGGGTTTTTCATGGGAGGACTTTAATATTTGGTTGTTTGTAATTAAGCCAAATATAATATTTTTGGTTAAACTTTTGAGATAAAACTGTATTTTTTGTATATATCTAACTATGAATTACAGTGTTTAGTTTGTTTTTTAACAAAA
Source organism: Tenacibaculum sp. SZ-18 (assembly GCF_002813915.1). Lineage (NCBI taxonomy): Bacteria > Pseudomonadati > Bacteroidota > Flavobacteriia > Flavobacteriales > Flavobacteriaceae > Tenacibaculum > Tenacibaculum sp. SZ-18. The sequence continues at coordinate 46,430 of NZ_CP019335.1, forward strand.
AATTATAAGTTGTAAAAACAAAAATTCACCAAGAAATAAGTGCTTCTTGGTGGTTACTAATTATTTCAAACTATGCCCCATGGCTTATTATCAAAGCAGCTTATTTTTTAATTTATTTTAGTTATATCTTTATATTAACGTCAAAACTGTGCCTAACCTAAGATTAAAGCGTGAATTGAGTTTAACTTTAGGTTTGATCTTGTTTTTATCGGTTTTAAGCTTATTTATAGTTGTGGCTCATTTCAAAAATCATTTCACCTCCTTTAGTGATATCATTATGTGATATTAAAGTACCTTCTATTTTTTTACCGTTTAAAATAACACTTTTCACATAAACATTAGCTCTACTTTGATTAAGAGCTTTTATGGTCAATGTATTTCCATTTTCTAAATGAATAACGGCTTCTTTTATCAATGGGCTTCCTAATGCATAATTTGAAGATCCTGGTGTTACTGGATAAAATCCTAAACTGCTAAAAATATACCAAGCACTCATTTGTCCGGCATCATCATTTCCACATAAACCATCTACAGTTGATCCATACATTGAGTCCATTATCATTCGTACACGGGATTGAGTTTTTTCAGGATGTCCTGTCCAATTATATAAATAAGGTATATGATGACCTGGTTCATTTCCATGCACATAATTTCCGATAATTCCATCACGAGTAATATCTTCATGGTTTACAATATATTTATCTTCTATTTCCATAGAAAATAACTGATCTAATTGGCTACAAAATTTTTCTTTACCACCCATCATTTCAATCATTTTGTTGATGTTTTGAGGAACGTATAGCCCATAATTCCATGCATTCCCTTCAATAAAACCTTGTCCATGAGTATCCATTGGGTCGAAGTTCTCTCTAAAAGTTCCATTAGCTAATTTTGGTCTCATAAATCCAATAGAAGGATCATATACGTTTTTATAATATTCAGATCTTATTGTGTATTCTTTTTCAATATGAGAGTTTCCTGCCCTTTTCGCTATTTTTGAGATACACCAATCATTATAAGCGTATTCTAATGTTTTTGATACTGATGAATGACTTTTATCATCTGGAACATATTTGTAATCTATATAGTCTCCAATGCCATCAAAATAACGAACTGTTGCTGTATTGGTTGAAGCTTTAAGGGCCTGATTAATACTAAAGTCTCCTACGTTTTTTGCTAAAGCATCTGCAATAACTGATGTTGCGTGATAACCAATCATACACCAGTTTTCATTGGAATAATGACTCCAAATAGGTAACATGTTATGTACACTTTGATCGTGATGAGCTAACATTGATTTTATCATGTCATTATTTCTTTTCGGTTGAGTTATATTGTAGAGAGGATGAAGTGCTCTATAGGTGTCCCAAAGAGAAAATATTGTATAATTAGTAAACCCTTCTGATGTGTATATATTTTGGTCTAATCCACGGTATTTTCCATCAATATCCTCATATACAATAGGAGAAAGATTGGTATGATACAACGCTGTATAAAAGGTTGTTTTTTGTTCTTTAGTTAAAGTTTTAACTTCAATTTTTGAAAGCTCCTGATTCCACTTATTTTTTGTTTCTGTGTATGTTTTATTGAAATCCCAATGCGGTATTTCAGCTTCTAAATTTTTTAGAGCACCAGACGTACTTACATTGGATAAAGCAAACTTTATTCTTATTTGTTCATCTTTATCAGTGTCAAAATTGAAATACGCTCTTAGGTTTTTTCCTGCCATTTCTGGGAAATTTTCATCTTGATTAAATCGTCTGTAAAAACCGTCATATTTAATGGTATCATATTTTTTATGACCATAACTTTTAAAAGGCTTTGAGAATTTAGCAGCAAAAAATACTTTCTTGTCTCTAGCCCATCCTTTAGTTTGTCGATACCCAGTGATAGTAGAATTATTTTCTACACGAAGAAAAGTCCATACGTTTTTATTATCATGATGATACACATTATATACCATATCTAATATAATATGTGCGTCATTAGATTTTGGAAAAGTATATTGATGAAAACCAACACGATCACTTGCTGTTAACTCTACTTTAATTCCATAACTATTTAAATCCACTTTATAATAGCCCGGAGAAGCTTCTTCATGTTCATGGAAGAAAGTAGAGTAGAAACCTTTTTTCCCATCTTTCATCTTTATAGGATCAAGAACCAAATCCCCAGTAGTAGGCATAACAAGAAAATCACCTAAGTCTGAATGTCCAGTTCCACTAAAGTTAGTATGAGTAAAGCCTATAATGGTAGAGTCTCTATATTGATATCCAGCGCAATATTCATAAGTTTCTTTATTGTAACTGCCATTTTGATCGAACATTACTTGAAAGTTAGTTTGAGGGCTAAGTTGCACCATTCCAAAGGGTGTGGTAGCACCTGGAAAAACATGTCCCATTTTACTTGTTCCTATAAAAGGGTTTACAAATTTTGTGTATTCAATCTTATCGGTTTCTGAAGTGTTGGTATTTCTTATCTTTTCTTTACAAGAAGTAATTGCTAAAGCTAAAATAAGTATAAATATTCTTCTCATGTTTTATTAATTAAGGCTAATAAATTTATGTTTTTTTAAAAAAGTTACCAATAGTAAAACTTGTTAAATATGGAAGTGGTAGGGTTTATACTTTGGTAACTTTATTTGTAAGATGATAGGGATTATTACTAAATCTTGATACAATATTAGACATTATATCTGTAGTTAAATCTAATGAAGTGGAATTGAAGGGTTATATTATGATGCTTCTTGATGAATTATTCGTGACGAGAATAAAGATGGGCTAATATTAAAAACATGTAGTGTTTTTGATGTATCTTTTTCAAAGATATTTTAAATTGAATCTAATATAAAAGTTACTTTGCAGTATTAATTTAGCAATAAAAAAGAAGTCATGAAAAACATAGGAAATACTTTTTCTCAATTCATTTACATGATTTTTCTAATCGCACATACTTTTAAAATATCTGCACAAACTAATTCATATAATTCAATTACACTTGATAATTATAAAAGTGACATTGTTAATCAATATTATTTATTTCAAGAAACTAAAGAAAAAAATTACATAAACAATATTCTTAGATTTTTAAAAATAAATGAACTACATATTAAGGAGGATTCAATTTACAGTAAAATTCTCTACTTAAAAGGGGTAAATAGTGAAGTATATTTGCATAGACATGAAGAAGCAAAAAATTTATTACAACATTCATTAAATCTTGCAGAAAAAACAAATGATTATTTCCTAATAGGTTGTATTAAAAACTTATTGGGTGTGATTTATTCGATGAGAGAGAGAAAATATAGTGAATCAGATAGCTTATTTAGGGAAGCCAAAATTTACAGTAAAAAGTCTAATAATATCGATCAATTAGTAGATACATATTACAATTTAACTGTAAACGCAAGATACATGAATGATTGGATCTCGTCTTTAATTTACTCAAAGTCTTTTCTTGAGGTGTTAAAAGAATCTAATAAGAAAATAGTAAACTATTCAAGGATTTATTATTATGTAGCAGATAATCATTTGCAGGTTCAAAACTATACCGAGGCTATAAATACTTTAAACACTTACAAGGAGTACGACTCCTATGCCGATAGTTACACAAGAAGTTTAATAAATAAAGCTTTTGCCAAATATTATAAAGAGATAGGGAAATTAAATGAAGCGCTCAGGTATTATAAATTGTCAAGTGAGGAACTAGAAGCTGCCTTTAAAAATAATGAAACAAAACTAAGTAATTCTTTTGCTGAAAAACTTGAGTTGGAATATGAATTTGCTTCCTTAAAAGATAAAACAATAAATAATCAAAATGAAGAGTTGTATATAAAATCTGTATTCATATTGGCTTTATTTGTCTTGATATTGGTATCAGGATGGATAATATTTTCAAATACGAAAAAAAGTAAACAAATTAAAAGTCTTAATGATAGATTAGGTAAATCAGTTATAGATCTTAGGGAAAAAAACAAAGACTTAAACAAGAAAAATAAAGAGATAGATAACTTACTTTTTTTGAATGAACAATCTTTATTTTCAAGGGCTTTAAGAATATCTACTTATAATGATACAATTAAGAAAATATCTGACGATATTGAAAGTTATGCTATGAGTAACTCCAGCTCGTCTAATTTTTTATTTAAGTTGAATGAAAAATTAGCAACACTAATATCTGAAGAAGATATGTGGAAAGATTTTAAGATCCAATTTGAAAAAACAAGACCTGATTTTTTTATTAAACTCAAGAGAATAGCTCCAAGTTTATCGGTTAATGATTTAAAACATTGCACATATATAGTTTCTAATCTTAAAAGTAAAGAAGTAGCAAGATTAATTAATGTTTCCCCGAGAAGTGTAGAAACTACTCGATATAGAGTAAAAAAGAAATTAGGACTAGAAAAAGGTGATAATTTGTATGATTTCTTAACCACATTATAGTTTGTAAGTTGTTTAAATAAGGTGAGTGGGATTTAACTTACACTTACATTTGGTAATAAATTTTGAATCTTGATAGAAGGTTTAGCATCAAGAAAAGCTTATGCTATTAATCCGGCAATTAGATTTCCAATAAAGTTATCAAAAGATCTATGTCTGGCGAATTCAATTTGACAAGTGTTCTTTAGGATATCATTTACCGATTCTATAATTGCTCTTTTTCTTAGATATACTTTATCCATAAATTCAAGTGCTTTTTTCTTCATATTTTCCCTTAATTTGGTTATTAAATGGATACCATGTACGAACAATTTATCAAATAAATCTTTTCCTAAATATCCTTTGTCTCCATATATTTTCGAAGATTTTATCATTGAAGCTTTTATTTTTCAAAGGAACACTATCATTACACAGACTAAGTCTACCTTAAATCCGTAAAACCAACCTAAAGTCCTATAACTTTTTTCAGCAATACCTTTAAATACTTTATGTTGTCTCTCTCTTTTATAATGACAAACTTTTAATGTAGTAGAATCAATAAAAGACGCAACTGAATATTTTCCTAAACCTTTAATTTTTAAATATATAACTAATCGCTGTGCTACTTGTTTTTGAAGTTCTACAAATCTATTATAAGAAACAACATCAGGAAAGAAGTCGCTCATATGTCTACCTGCGTAATCAAGGTAAAAATGCTTCAGATTACGATATGACTTTAGATGAAAAATAATCATAATAGTCATTATTTCACTTCCACTTATTTTAGATTTTCTGTTCCGTTTTTTTAATTGAGAGGAGTCAGAAATGCTGCTTTTTGTTAAAACAACATCAAATTCTTTCATAAAATCATATAATTCACAGAAAATTTCAATAATTTAAGTATCAGAAATCATAGCGAAAAAATTAGTTAAACATTTAAAATTCATTACCTTAATCTACTGAATTTCTCGCTTTTTATTTACAAATAAGTCAGGTTTCTTAAATCGAACTCACGTTATTTACATCTATTTTCAACTCTGCAACTCCCGATATAGATTTTTTATTAATAAAATCACGCATTTTCTCTGAAGTATGAATTAGCTCTACATAATTCTTACTTTCTAACTCAATATTAACTGGATATCCTGCTGGTGGTCCAACAGGATCTTTTTCTATTGAAATAAACAATCCTGGATACACACCTTGTAAATCCTCTGTTATTGCCTTTTTTAATACTTTACTATTAGTTCCTTTACGATATTTGTATTCACGTATTAAAGCTACTATCTTACCTCTATGGGCCATTTCTGCTGTAGAACCTCCATCTGTTTGTGGATTTCCAGATTCAGCACTAACTTGAGTATTTAAGCTTTCTACTAAAAAATTGTAATCACCATCTAAATACTTTGAAGAGTTCACAATTTTGGAAACTCTTTCCTCTATACCAGTCATAATGGCATTTGTCTTCTCGATATCTGTTCCTTGTGGATACTCAACCTTTGTTCTTTGAGAATCAACTGAAGAACCAAATACTATAAACGATACAACTAAACCTACAAAGGTTATTATTGTTATAATTTGAGTAAGTAACTGAATAAATTCAATAAATACTAGTCCAAACGAATCCTTAGATATGGCCATTGAACTAAATGAACTCATAAGATTGATAAAAGATAGTTTACTAATTGAGGACTTAAAAACAAATTCTTTAAATGCACGTTACAATGTTATAAGGAACGAAGCTCCCCGTTTGAAGGATATGACACTTATCCCTGCTATCCAACCCAACCAAGTAAATGAACAAGTGGATAAGATTATAATGATATTTAATAGTTTACTCAAAAGGTTAATACGATATCTAACAAAAAGAAATTTGATAAAGAAATTAACTTGGATGTTATTTTCAAAAAGATTTTTAGTTTAGTTTTATCACATTCTCTTAAAAATGTTAAAATTTTAGCTTTATCTTAAATTTTAACATTTTTTAAGTAAAGCATTGCGGTGTTAGATTGTTTTACCTGCAAAACTTTCATTATTTTTGACAAATTTTTAACAAATTATGAGCTACAAATATATAATTCTCTTATTATTTGTTGGCACTTTGTGTCACGGACAATATAAAACAAACTCTCCTTGGGATCTTGGAGATGCTCAACGAAAAGGTGCAAAACCGACCTTGAAAGAGATGGCTTCGCAAGCAGAAAAATATTTTAGCACAATCGATGCTAGTAAAAAGGGTAGTGGTTTAAAACCATTTAAAAGATGGGAAAATAACTGGTCTCATTATTTAAATGAAGATGGGACTATAGCATCAAAGGAAAAGTTATGGGACGCTTGGAGAGTAAAAAATGCGCTTCATGGCAAATCAGCAAAAAACAATACAAATGTAAGTGACTGGAAATCTTTAGGGCCTTTTAGTAGCACTTCACGATACTTTTCAGATCCAACTAAAACTGTCGGTCAAGGAAGAGTAAACACAATAGCTGTTGACCCTAACGATTCGAACACCTATTATGTTGGATCTCCTGCTGGTGGTATATGGAAATCAACTGATGCAGGAATCAACTGGACTCCTTTAAGAGACTACTTACCACAAATAGGAGTATCTGGTATTGCCATAGATCCTAACAACTCGGATATTATTTACATTGCAACTGGTGATGATGACTCGTCTCATTCGTATGCTGTTGGAGTATGGAAAAGTACTGATGGAGGCACCACTTGGAATAATACAGGAGCAATCCCTGGAAATCCAGATAATATGAATGAAATTTATATATTTCCTAACAATTCACGTACTATTATCGTGGCTACCTCTACAGGTTTACAAAAAAGTATTAACGGAGGTGTTACCTGGAGTACAAAATTGACTGGCTATATTGACGATATCAAAATGAAGCCAGGAGATCCAAACATTTGGTATGCTGTTTCTCGAAATATGTTTTATAGATCTACAGACCGAGGAGAAACCTTCACCGCAATTTCATTACCTGGTTTAACAAATTCTGGAAGGTTAACAATGGATGTAACTGATGCAGATGACGCTTATGTTTACGTTGTTAGTGCTACAGTAAGAGACAATGATTTAGGTTTAAATTATAATTTTAATGGAATTTATAAGTCCACCAATAGCGGAATAACATTTACTAAAACCGCCGAAACAAATGATATCTTTGGCAGTACTCAAGCTTGGTATGATTTAGCTCTAACAGTTTCAGATAAAGACAAAGATATTGTTTACGTTGGGGTTCTAGACTTATGGAAATCAACAAACGGTGGTGATAATTTTTCACAAATCAACAAATGGGATGTATGGGAATCTCCAAATTATACGCATGCGGATATTCATTTCTTAAGATTCCTAGACGGAAAGCTCTTTGCAGGAACAGATGGTGGAATATATGTGTCTGAGGATGAAGGTGTCAATTTTACTTACCTTACAGAAAATATAGCTATTAGTCAATTTTATAGAATTTCCATTTCACAAGAAGGAAGAGAGGTAATTGCTGGTGGATTGCAAGACAATGGTGGATTTGGATACAACAATAGCGGCTGGAGACATTATCATGGCGGTGATGGAATGGAAGGAATAGTTGATCCGAACGACTCACAAACATATTATGGTTTTACTCAATATGGTGGTTATTTAAATATAACCAACGATAGTGGTATAAGTCTTTCACGTCAAATTGGTTCTCCACCTGAGGAGCGAGGTCCTGGTGATTCAGGAGGTGAATGGATTACACCAATGGCTATAACAAGCAACAGTGAAATATACGCTGGTTATAGTCAGGTATATAAGTTTAATGGGACAAATGGATGGGATAAAATTTCAGACCATAACTTCGAAGATGATGATATAGATCGATTAGTAATTAATCCGGAAAATAACGACATAATGTATGTAGCGCAAGGAGAAGGATTACATAGAAGCTCTGACAGAGGAGTAACCTTTACAAAGATTAACTTCGATGAAGGAACCATAAGAGGTATAGCGACCGACCCTTCCGACGAAGAAGCTATTTGGGTAGCTACTAGTAATAACGTACATAAAATTACCAATATAACAGGCTCTGTTCCCACAAAAACTGTAATTGGAACTAATATTCCATTAGAAAGCTTAACTGTTATTAAACACCATAAAGGAAGTGATAATAATACCCTGTATTTAGGAACTACATTAGGAGTATACTTTATTAATGATGATTTAACGGAATGGCAGTCTTTTGATACAAATTTACCAAATACACAAATTAGAGATTTAGAAATCCATGAGTTAAATTCAACACTATATGCGGGAACATTCGGTAGAGGAATATTCTACTCTGACATACCTACCTCTTCAGTATTATCTGCAGAAGACGATGTTTTCCTTAGCGGTATTTCGATTTACCCAAATCCATCTCAAAATATTTTTAATATTAAAAGGACTACATCAGATGAGTTAACTGTTAAAGTATTAGATCTAACAGGAAAGCAAGTTTTTACTAAAAAGAACATTACGGACACTACTTTTGAAATAGATATGAGTTCATATTCTAGTGGTATTTATATCATGAACATGTCTTCCAATGGAAAAATAGCGACTAAAAAACTAATTAAAAGATAATAATACAATAGTGTTATAGAAATAAAAACTCCATGATTCATTATCCATGGAGTTTTTTATTTTATGACTTGATTAATTACCTGATTAATTAAATTTAATTCATAACCTCGATAGTTTAAATACGTATATAACTTCCGTCTTCTTTCGTATATGTTTTGATCTTTGATGAGTTCATTTTTATTCTTCGTAAGATGAAATAAATTACTCATATACAACTCATTGTCTATTTCCTTCAACGCTGTTTTTATATTATAATCTGAAATATTTCTAATTTTCAATTCTCTAGAAATCCTAAGTCGTCCCCATTTTTTTATTCGATATTTTCCACGAGCAAAACTTTTCGAAAATCGTTGTTCATTTAAAAAATCATGCTCTAAGAGATGTAATAAAATAGCCTCTTTTGCAACTTGAATTAGTTTATATTCTCTTAACTTATTTTCCACTTCTTTATGACAACGATCTTGATAAACGCAATAGCGCTCCATTTTTCGTTTAATCTCTTCAACCGTATAAACCTCCTTTTTATTCATATAACAAAAAAACAAAAAGAGTTAGAGGTTGTTTACCTCTAACTCATTTCACTTAACAAATTAATTTAATTAACTGGAAACTCCCGTTATTTCCTCTAATTGATCTTCATCTAAATCTGAGTTACCTTGATTTCTTATCCACATTTTTAATTTCGTAATTAAATAGAATAGAATCGGCACTACTATGAGTGTTAAAAATGTTGCTACTATTAAACCATAAATTACAGTCCAAGCTAAAGGTCCCCAGAAAATAACATTATCTCCTCCTACATAAATATGAGGGTTTAATTCTGATACCAGCGTGTAGAAATTGATATTTAATCCTGTTGCTAATGGGATTAAACCTAAAATAGTTGTAATTGCCGTTAACAAGACAGGACGTAAACGTGCCTTCCCTCCTTTAATGATACTTTCTTTTAAATCTGTAATAGAAACAAAATCATCTTCCTCTAAACCTAAATGAACTTTCTTCCTATCTAATAGTAACTGGGTATAATCAAGTAACACTACGCCGTTATTTACTACTATACCCGCTAAAGAAATAATTCCCATCATTGTCATGATAATTACGAAAGGAGATCCAGAAATTACGATTCCACCGAATACACCAATTAAACTCAAGAAAATTGCTAGCATGATAATTGCAGGTTTTGAAATAGAGTTAAACTGGTATATTAGAATCAAGAATATCAATCCTAAACCAGAAAACAAAGCACCCATTAAAAATTTCATCTGCTTATCTTGCTCTTCAATTTGCCCAGTGTAATCAACTTCAACAGTTGAAGGTAAATCAGTAAAATTACCCATTTCATCCTTAATCTTAGAAACAATAGCTCCTGCGTCTGTAAACCCTGGGGCTAAAGCAGAATACACTGTAACTACTCTTTTTCCATTTTTATGTTTAATTGCGCTAAATCCTGATGTGTTTTTTTGATTGGCTACAGCTGAAACAGGAATTGATTTTACCTGACCTGTCGAAATATCCCTAAATATTAATGTTTGATTGAAAATAGCACTGGTATTGTAGCGATTATCCTTATTAAATCGAACATAAATATCATAATCTTCGCCATCTTCTTTGTAAACTCCAGCCTTTGTTCCAAAAATAGAATTACGTAACTGTTGACCTACCTGAGATGCAGAAACACCTAACTCGCCTGCCTTTTTTCTATCAACATTCACTAACATTGTGGGTTTTGACTTATTTACATCTATTTTCAACTCTGCAACTCCCGATATTGATTTTGTATTAATAAAATCACGCATTTTCTCTGCAGTATTAATTAGCTCAACATAATTCTTACCCTCTAACTCAATATTAATTGGATATCCTGCAGGTGGTCCAACAGGATCTTTTTCTATTGAAATAGACAATCCTGGATACACACCTTGTAAATCCTCTGTTATTGCCTTTTTTAATACTTTACTATTAGCGCCTTTACGATATTTGTATTCACGCATTGAAGCTACTATCTTACCTCTATGGGGCATTTCTGCGGTAGAACCTCCATCTGTTTGTGGATTTCCAGATCCAGCACCAACTTGAGTAATTGAGCTTTCTACTAAAAAATTATAATCACCATCTAAATACTTTGAAGAGTTCACAATTTTGGAAACTCTTTCCTCTAAATCAGTCATAATAGCATTTGTCTTCTCGATATCTGTACCTTGTGGATACTCAACATAAACGACAATTTGGTTTGGTGTATTATCAGGAAAAAATTCAACCTTTGTTCTTTGAGATTCAACTGAAGAACCAAATACCATAAACGATACAACTAAACCGACAAAGGTTATTATTGTTATAATTTGAGGCTTCCAACCTCCAATAGCCAATTTAATCATCTTTTCATAAAATCGTTCCCATCTTGGTAGTACATCTCTCTGAAATCTGTTGGCCAATGGACGCATTACAAACCTATAGACCCAAAAATTTACAGCAGCGAAAATTAATAAGGTACCCAACGGTTTAAATATGCCTCCAAATATCAAAACTAAAATACCCAAAACACCCAAGGAAGCTGTTAGTTTGATAATTCTTTTTAGTGGCATATTTTTATCCTCAGTACTCATAAATTGAGAAACCAATACTGAATTAAAGAAAATTGCAACAAATAACGATGAACCTAACACAACAGATAATGTAATCGGAAAATAAATCATGAATTGCCCCATTACTCCTGGCCATAAACCTAAAGGCACAAATGCAGCTACAGTAGTTGCCGTTGAGATAATGATTGGTAGTGCAATTTCACCTATTCCTTTTTTAGCTGCCTCAAGTCTTGTCATTCCTTCCTCATCCATTAAACGATAAACGTTTTCCACAACTACAATACCATTATCTACTAGCATTCCTAGTCCCATGATTAACCCAAAAAGAATCATCGTATTCATGGTATATCCCATTAAATTTAATATCATTAATGACATAAACATGGACATTGGAATTGCAAATCCAACAAATAATGCATTTTTTAACCCCAAGAAGAACATTAAGACTGTTACAACAAGAATAACTCCGAAAATAATATTGTTAACTAAGTCATCAACTTGCCCTACTGTTTTAGAAGATTGATCATTTGCTAACGTTATTTTTAAATTTCCTGGTAAAACCTTAGAATCTTTGGCTTTTTCCACGATATCTTTAATTTTCTCTGTGGCTTCAACCATATTTTCACCAGAACGCTTTTTAATGTCGAGCATAACAACTGATTGCCCGTTTTCCCTAGCGTATGTTGTCTTGTCTTTATCCTTAAAACTAACCTTAGCAATATCTTTCAAATAGATTGGATTTCCTCTTTCAGATTTTACCACGAAGTTTTCTAATTCATTAGGTGCCTCAATTTCACCCAAAACTCTAATTGTTCTTCGTTGTCCGCTTGCAATAATATTTCCTGCTGAAACTGTTGCATTACCATTACCTATGGCCTGTAATACGTCACCGAAGCTAACTTGGGCTGCCATCATTCTATAAATATCTACAGCAACTTCTACCTCTTTTTCCTCCGCTCCACGAATATCAGCCCTTTTTATTTCTTTCAAATCTTCAATATCATCTTGAAGGTATTCCGCGTATTCTTTTAATTGCTCAACCGTATAATCTCCTGATATATTTATATTTAGAATTGGAGTTTCTTCTGCTATATTTAAAACAAAGACATTTGGTTCAACTTTAGCACCATTAAAAATTGGCCAATCCTCTCCAGAAACCTCTTCATCGATTTCATCCTTTACCAATTGCTTAGCTTCTTCAACAGTTATTTTCTCGCTGAACTCCACAGTAATCATGGAAACATTTTCTTGAGAGGTTGATATAATTTTATTTACATTACTTACAGTATTTAACTTTTCTTCTAAAGGATCAGTGATTAATTTTTCAATATCTTCAGCTGTATTTCCAGGAAAAATTGAGTTTACATATATTTTGGTTTCTTTTATTTCTGGAAAACTCTCTCTAGGCATACCTAAGAATGCTGATATTCCCAAAAACAAAATTATAACCATTAAAACATAAATGGTCGTTTTATTGTTTATTGCCCAAGAAGATAATCCAAACTCTTTATTTACTTTTTTCTGTTGGTCTGTCATCAGTTCAAATTTTTAATTCTTATTTGGCTATTACTAAAACTTTTACTTCTTGTTTATTTTTTACACTTCTAGCTCCTTCGTCCACTATATCCATACCACTTGTTAATCCGGTAGTAACTTCAATAATATCTCCTTGGGTTTTACCGGTTTCTATAATAACTTGTTTAGCTACTGATTTACCTTTTATAACTTCAACCACGTAAACATACTGTTGGCCATTAGAGTTTTCAGAAATAATACTTTGAGGAATTAAAAAAGCTGATGGATTTGTATAATCATTAATCTTCAATTTGGCAGTTAAATTTGGTTTAATTTTTCCTTCCTTGTTAGGTACATCAATTTCAACTTTGAAAGTTCTGTTGGCTGGATTTATAAAATTTCCTGCTTGACGCACTTTTGAATGAACTTGTGTTCCTAAAATAGGAAATTCAATTTCAACTTCCTTTCCCTTAACCACAGAACTGATATATGTTTCCGAAACATTCGTTTCGATATACATATCGTCTAAGTTAACAACTCGGAAAACCTCTGCTCCTGGTCCAGGTGCAATAACGGTTCCTTGTTCTTTAATTACATCATCTACAATTCCACTAAATGGAGCTCTAATAGTATATTTACCAATACTCTTGCGTAAATTAGTTACAGCATTTTTTTGTGCTTCGTAATTTGTTTTTGCTTGTAAAAATTGAATTTCAGAGCCAATTTTTTGATCCCATAAACGCTTTTGACGTTCAAAAGTAGTTTTAGCTAAAGCTTCATTAGCTTCTAATTGTGCTAACTGATTTGATAATCCTCCATCATCAATACGCGCAAGTACTTGTCCTTTTATAACTTTTTGTCCTTCTTTTACGAGAACACTTATTAGTTGCCCAGGTACTTCCGGATACACTAATACATTCTTTTTTGTTTGTACACTACCTTGCAATTCTAAGTAGTGGATAAATTCTTTCGGCTCAGCTTTTATCGTTGTAATTAGAGGTATTTTTTTATTGGTATCTAATTTCGAAATAGCATCATCTAATTGTTTAATTTGAATTGCTATTTCTTGAGATTTTGTACTTAATTCGTCTTTTTTCGCTCTAATCTTTGTGAGATCATTTGAAGATAAAACTGCTTCTATTGACTGTTCTTTATTTCCGCATGAAATTAACAAAACTGAGGCTACGGTTAGTATAAATATCTTGCTCATTAGTTGATTATTTTATAGGTATATTTAATGCTGTTTCTAATTGTGCTTTTTTTGCAATTACATTTAACATAGACTGCACGTAATTGTTTTGCTGCGTGTATAATTGATTTTGTGCTTGCGACAAATCAAAACTGGTAGATAATCCCTCAAAAAACTTTATTTGTTGTTTTTTTTCGATTCTCTCGGCTAATCTTAAGTTTTTTATTGCAGTTTCATAGTTTTCAATACTCAATTGATACTGACTCATTGCTGTTTGAGCTTGTAAATCCAATTTTTGCTTAATTTCTTGCAATCTAATTTTAGTATTCTCTAATTCAATCTGAGCTTGAGCTGTTCGAGATTTTCTTCCAAAACTACTGAAAATAGGTACATTTAAAGAAACACCTAATAGGGAGTAATCAAACCATTGTTGCTGACTATCAAAAAAAGTAAAACTGTCTGAATTTGCATTAGCCCCATAATTTAAAAAAGCTGACAATGACGGCAAGGCTTTACTTTTTTCTAATTTCACTAGAAGCTCATTCGCTACTTTGTTGTTTTCAGCAATTCTGTAGTCAATATGATTTTCCAAATTAAACTTTTTAGAAAGTAATTCTAAATCGGTATTTCTAAGCACTAATTCTTCGAGATTGTCCGTTAATGCTAATTCTTTATTAATATCAATTCCTAATGCAATATTCAACATTTGATAGGCGATACCTTTTAACCTTTTAGTATTATTTATGTTACTTTCTAGGTTTCCTAGTGTTATTTGCAACTGTTCAACGTTTTCTTCTTCTGTTAAACCATTTTCAAAAATCTTCTTTGTTTCGTTTAGGTTATTACTTAAAACTCTTTTATTACGTTCTAAAATTTCTAATGTTTTCTCTGCCACTAAAACATTTCCATAAGCATTTACAACAGCTTCTCTTGTTGATAACTCTGTTTTCTCTTTTGCTTGTTCAGAAATTTTTAAATAGGTTTTAGCAGATTGTAATCCCACTAAGTAAGACCCATCAAATATTAACTGACTTAAAGTTACAGAAGCATTTATACTTTGTTTTGTTCCAAACACTAGGGGAATGAATCCTTCTGGAGGCACAGGTGATCCATTAGCCGTTAGCCCAAAAAATTCTTCTACCGTTTGAATTACAGATTCTCGGTTGTCAAAGGCCGCAGCAGGAAGTAAAGAAATCTGTTGTTTTAACCAATATTGATAATCTACCTTACCATTTATTTGAGGTAACCCAATAGTTGTTGTTTCCCACTTTCTTTCCTTAGCCGCGTCAATATTTTTTGCTGCAACTTTATTATCGTAATTATTTTTAATTGCATAATTAATTGCATCTTCCATGGATAAATGCAACACTTTTTCCTGAGCGTTTACTATTATGCTCACAAAAAATAATATAAATACATTTTTGATGTATTTTTTCATTAGTTCTGATTTTGATTGATTATTTTTAATTGTTTCTCTAGTTCTTTAACTCCTTTTTCAGTAGCAATAGCTCTTATGTGATATTCTAAAATATTGTATTCAATTTTTACTAATTCTTGCATATTCTGACCATAAGTATCGGATTCATAAAATCCGAAAACCAATGTAAAATAAAACTGAGTTGTTAAACTCAAATCAATATTCGGTCTATACAACCCTTGTTCAATACCTTTTTCTAAATTGTCTCTATTACAGTCCTTAAACATGGATACTTCACGATCCATTGCAGTTCTATATATTTCAGGATAATACTTTCTCAATTGGTGCATCGGAGAGTCCTTAGCATTTTTAAACATTTCTTTAAAAATAGCTTTGATTGCGAACTCCTCTTTTATTGAATTATGTTTCTTTTCTTTAATAAGAACGATAGTTCTCTCAATAGATTTATGAATCTCTGTACAAGATGCATCTACCAACGAAACTTTATTAGAAAAATGCTTGTACAATGTTTTTTTTGATATTCCTAACTCACTGGAAATATCGTCCATCGTAACGCTCTTAAAGCCTAAATTTAAGAACAATTCTCCAGCTTTGTTTATAATTTTATCTCTCATAATCCGATACAAAGGTACACAAGGAAACTTTAGAAACAAAAAAAGTTTCCTTGGTATTAATGATTTTTTAACATTGAATTTACCCAGTTCCTTGAATTACTTTATTTTTGCACAAAAACTTAACCTTTGGACTTAACTAAGTACTTTCAGTCTTTTATTTCTTATTTAGAAGCTCAAGACTTTAATAGAGAACCTAAGAATTTATACGAACCTGTTGATTATATATTACAACTTGGAGGAAAGCGTTTACGTCCTCTGCTAACTTTAATTGCATGTGATGTAGTTTCTAATTCATACGAAAAAGCCTTACCAGCTGCTATGGCGGTTGAAACATTTCATAACTTTACTCTAATTCATGATGATATTATGGATGAAGCTCCATTACGAAGAGGTAAAGAAACTGTTCATGCGAAATGGGATGTAAATACAGGGATATTATCTGGTGATGCGATGTTAATTTTGGCATATCAGTACTTCGAAAATTACGAACCTGTCGTATTCCAAAAACTAGCTAAGCTATTTAGTAAAACTGCTTTAGAGGTATGTGACGGTCAGCAATTAGATGTGGACTTTGAAACAAGAAACAATGTAACAATACCCGAATACATTAAAATGATTACTCTTAAAACATCTGTTTTAGTAGCCGCAGCTTTAAAAATGGGAGCTATCGTTGCTGAGGCCTCGGAAGAGCAAGCAAACGGATTATATAATTTCGGATTAAACTTAGGTATTGCCTTCCAGCTTCAAGATGATTATTTAGATACCTTTGGTAATCCTGAAACGTTTGGAAAACAAATTGGAGGAGACATTATTGAAAACAAAAAGACATTCTTGTATTTGAAATGTTTGGAGCTTGCGAATGATGTGGACAAGGATAAGCTTGAATTCTTTTACAATCAAAAATTAGACGACAACTCAGATAAGATTGCCGAGGTAACTAGAATATTCGAACAAAATGATATTCCTGTATTAACTCAGAATTTAATTATGGAATATACAAATAAATCTTTTGAAGATTTACAAATGCTAAACATATCAGAATCAGCAAAAGAGAGTCTAATTAGTTTTGGAAAAAACTTAATGACGAGAAAAGTATAAAAAAGCCTTTCGGATTTGAAAAAAGTTTTTATTTTTGCAATCCATTTTACTGGTCCTATAGCTCAGTTGGTTAGAGCACCTGACTCATAATCAGGGGGTCCATGGTTCGAGCCCATGTGGGACCACCTTTAAAGCTTCACTTTTTGTGAAGCTTTTTTTGTTGCTAAAAAAATACGTAAAAACCTGTCTTTAAGAGTTTTAAACTTCGACTCATTCTCCTAAATATCGAAAATTACAAAAGAAAAAAACAATAATCATGCTATGATATTAGGTTAATACATAAATTCGTGTATCCCGAAATTGGGCGAAATAAATTGAAATTAAACTATTTTTTACGAATTATTTACGAATTATTTTATGCAGGGTAAAATTTATTTAAACACAAGAAAAGGACAACAACTTAAGAATGGTAATTACCCTTTAGTTTGCGAAATAACTTGGAACAGTAACCAAAAACCTTTCTCTCTTAAGATGAATTTTCCAAAGGAAGAATGGGATTTCAACAAACAACTCCCTAAGAAAAACAAAACTAAACAACTAATTGTCAATAATAAAAGAAGTTTATTGGATAGTTTACTGCTTAAATCTCTTATTGACTCCTCAATCGATTTCAATTATATAAAAAATGCACTAACTGGTAAACTTGAACTAGGTAACTCTAATTCTACTAATTTAAAAATAGATTTCATAAAATTCGGATATGAATTAGCCGAGATTAAGAAGAAAGAAGTAAATGCAAAGGGAATAGTTAAAGAAGGAAATGGAGAATCATACATAACAGCTCTTAATCAGTTAAAAAAGTTTAAGAATCCAATTTATATCTCAGAAATAGACTATAAATTACTATCAGAATTTAAGAATCAAAAATTAATACTTGGTAATAAAAAAAACACCCTTAAAGCTTACCTTTCTGCATTAAGAGCTATATATAACGAGTGCAAAAGACAACACAAATTAAAATTTGATCACAATCCATTTGAAGGAATATTCACAGGTATAACTGTAAAGAAAAATAGGACTAAAAAAAGAAACATATCGAAGGAAGCTATTAAAATTCTAGAATCCCTTGAAGGGAACTTCGTAAAAGGACAACAGGATTCCATTAATTTATTTCTTCTTCAGTTCTACTTTGGTGGACAAGATCTAACAGATATTTATTATTTAGAGAAAAAAAGTATTTCCAACTTGGATAGAGCATATTTCATGCGCGGTAAATTGGATGATGGCGGATATGAATTCGATTTGAAAATATTTTCCAAAACCAAAAGAATATTAAATCAATTCTTAAGCCGCGATAATTTTGTTATTCCTGGAAGAAAAGACTATAAAGGTTATACTAATTTTCGAAAAAGAATAAATGCAAACTTGAAAAGAATTCAGTTAAGGTATAATCATCATATTGATAATATTGAAAGAATAACATCTAAGAAATACCATAAGTTAGAATTACTACCCCTTGGTGGTCCTATTACAACAAAAGTTGCAAGGCATACATTTTCAACAATTGCAAATCGAATGTATGTTGAGCCAGATTTGCTCCGTTCACTTATGGGGCATGAAAGAGACCATGTTGATACAATATATAAAGATGTTTACCCCGAAGAAGAAAGAGATAAATATCACTTAAAAATTATTGATACTTCCGATATTCAAATTAGTAAATTTTATATATATCAATTAGAATATTTAAATTCTGAAAGGAAAAGAAATTATAAGTATAAATATTTCAAAAACATACCTTCTCAAAAGAAATTAATTGACACAAATGGAAAAATCTATATTGAGCCAAACTATTTTAAAAGAATATTTTTAATAGAAAAGTAAATTTAAGACGTAAGGTTTGTAACATAAAAAACAGAGTGTTCTAAAAACATAACTTACCCATATATAGGTAGAGTCTTAAAATTTAAAACATTAAAATTAAATAAACCTAGTTTTTAGAATTCTAAGGGAAAACCCTTAGGTGAAATTCAGGGTATTTCTCGTTTGTAAACAATTAGGGTTACCATTAATTTTGGTACCAATAAATTTAAATAGAGGTTTTTTACAGTACTATTTTTTTATTAATATTGTCTTACAATTAACACCCCGAATCAATAACCAATTATAATATATGATGTAGAAAAGATATTTAAAAAAATTGTAATCCTCTATAACCCTATTTATTATAAAATTAATTATAACACAACAACTGTGTCATAATAGATTATATACTAATTTTACTATAATTATTAACATTTAAAAATTATAGTAAAATGAAAAATTTATTTAAAAGAACGGTATTAGTATTAGTAGTAGTATTTGGTTTAATCACTTTAAACAGCTGTACTGATTCTAATGAAAAACTATTAGATTCAAATGAGCAACTTATTAATAAAGATGAAGTTGGCGATGAAGGAGATGAGCAACAAGAAGGTGGTAATTAAAACTTTAATTATTGGTTCATTTTTCCTTACTTTATTAGGTAGCACTTTTATTCATGAAAAGTTCCAACCATTAAAAAAGTGGGAACCTTATAAAACACATTATAAAGAATATAATAAAATAATAAAAGGCACTAACAATAAACGTTCAGAATTATTATCAAAGTTAGAAAATGGAGAATTAGATGTTCCAAATTTTATTATAGCTTCAAAAAAATTAGAATTAAATAAAAAATCTTTACTAGATGATTATCATTCTAAGAAAAAACAATTAAAAGGCGAATATTCCGTATTGGGTTATTCGTCTTTTCGAATTTTTGCCTACGAATTTGGAAGATCATATCTTACACTTGGATTATCACTTATACTGCTTGTTTTAGTGTTGGTACCAGGAATAATAAGTGAGTTTAAGAACGTTTTAATAATTGGATCTATTGGATTTATTTTCGTGTCTACCTTTTGGTTATACTTTGCACTTTTTATTAAGACAAACTATAACATTGTTGCTTATGAATATGGTCTATTGATTGCATCAGCCTTAACAACATTAATTGTAATCGGGCTATTTTATATTTACAAGTTTGTTGAATTAAAGAAAAAAGAAACACGAAAGGATTTACAAGAAATGATTGATAGTGGTAAGGAACTCGTGGATTTACTAAAAACAACTTAAATGAATTCACTGAAATCAATAACCCAAGAAATAAAATTCCTGATTAAGGATTATAAATTAGGAAAAGTCTCTAAAGATATAGTTATTATCAAATACATTAAACTTCTTAATGATTTAGAAGCATATAAAGGTAGTAACAATGAAACTGTAATAATTCTAAGACAAGCACT
The DNA here is from genome assembly GCF_002813915.1 of Tenacibaculum sp. SZ-18. NCBI lineage: Bacteria > Pseudomonadati > Bacteroidota > Flavobacteriia > Flavobacteriales > Flavobacteriaceae > Tenacibaculum > Tenacibaculum sp. SZ-18. The sequence continues at coordinate 67,159 of NZ_CP019335.1, forward strand.
AAATGAAATTGTCCAAAAATTTGAGAAAGAAAAGCGTTTGTCGGATTTACTTGAGGAAGAACTAGAGAAAGTACGAATTAATAGATTAAAGGCAGGTCTGATCTAAATTAGTACTCTTATGAAATGAAAACTAAGACGGACATATTTATTTATATGTCTATCATTCATTGCCATTATTTTCAGTTGTAATCGGGAAGTGTATTATGAACTAATCGTTACTTCCAACCAAAAGGACACTATTGTTTATGCCCTAAAATTTGAATCTTATCGAGAAAATTAATCAAACTCTTCAATCCTAATAAAAGATTCTATTTTAATTGAAAGTAAGAATATATTAGAAAGAATAGTTGATTTTAAGAGTTCAAAAATGGGATTTGATCCTGTCGAAACACACTATCAATACTTAAATGCGTTTTGCGACTTCATAAACACGCTTAAAGGAAATTTTGTAATAATTGACCTCGATCCGAGTATAGAATTAGACATTTAGGATTGCCTTCTTTTCGCAGAAGAAGCTTAATAGTTTAAATTTTCGAGTCTCGATTAGTATATTCCCTGTGAATTTCATTTTCACGTTCAGCTAACTTTAAATTCAACCAAGTTTTAAACAAACCATGATTTAATAATGCCTTTTCATGGTTTAAAATCAAATCATCAAGAAACAAACTTTGTTCCTGACTTAAGAGTTCAGAATCTACTTTTTCAGTTATTGTCAACTTTTTACCTCTTACTAAACTTTTATAATAATCTATGAGGATATCTTTTGTTTTTCTTCTTGGATTATCTACATTTCCATTCAACAACTTTCTAAAACCAGCTTCACTCGCACCACTAAATTTATGAAGCTCGTAGGCAGTTACACCCTTGTCTGTTAGATATTTAAAAGCTACTTCGAAAGTAATATTGTCTAAACTCATAAAAAAAAGTTACGTAAAATGTTGTAAAGTACGATAAAGTGTTGTAGATTTGAATAACAACATAAACAAATATATATAAAAAGTGGTATTAAATAGGGTCGCATATAAAAGAATTTACAAAACTAATAAGATAGACAGGTTGTCTATCCTAAAGCAACAAATCAGCTCCGCGATCTTAGGCTGATTGTTGCTTTTTTCAATTCCATTAAAATGATAAGATCAACAAAACACATCAACAAAAAACCACCAGACAACAACAATTGTTTATACAAAAACAAAGCGTGGTATAAAGCATAGTTTCTTCATTCAATTTTTAATTAAGTGAGTAAGTAGTTTCGGAAGGGGAGCTATTAAGGTTAGTTAAATTAAATCCGTAAGTGCAAAGGTCGATTTTCATCGACCTGGGCTCTTACATCCCAAAAACAAAAAAAATGAGCGGTAAAATTTCATCTACAATAGACACATATTCAAGGAAATATCAAAAAGAAAAAGGTAACAAAGCTTTAAATATTGCCAAAAGATTAGAAAGAAAACTAATCGAAGAAGGAAAAAGATGGGTAAGAATAGATAATAGAACATTAGTCTTAAGAAACTAGAAACATGATTGATCAAAACTTAGCTTCGAAACTGTCTGAAATGGGGTTTGTACTCCTTCTTGAAAAAGATCTTGATAAGTTAGTTCAAAAAGCTGCTTCTAAGAATATTGTTGATGATCGTCATAAATACATCCTTAAGAAAGATGTTATTGAGAGATTTCAAGTTACAGCTTACTGGCTTGAAAAACAATCCAAAGATCCTGCAACAAAATTAAAAATAATGTATGGAGAACATAAGAATTCTAAAATAAAATATAACGTGGAATCCGTAAAAGAGGAATTAGCAAGACTAGCAATATAACAACAATATAATTTTAATAATTATGTCCAAAAAAAGATTTATAGATACATCTACCTTGCCTAAAGCTTGGCGTAAACTTGAGCCTAGGTTAAAATTAACATGGTATTGGCTATGGAATAATTGTGATCCTTCAGGAGTATGGGAAATTGACGAAGATTATTTTGAATTTGAAAACGGTTATAAAATAGACATTCCAAGCTTGACTAAAGCTTTACCAACTTTTGTTGAAGCTTCAGAAAACATGATTCTTTTAAAAAATTATATAGTAATTAACTATTGTGATTTCGAAAAACTTAATAAAAATTATAACCCACATAAACCACTTTTTAGAGCTTTAAAGAAAAATAATATAACCTTAAAAAAAAGCTTAAATCAAGCTTCCTTTAAGCTTGAAGAAGAAGATGAAGAAGAAGATAAAGAAGAAGATGTAGATGAAAAACGAAAAGGGGGTATGGGGGAAAAACCAAACAAACCCCAAAGTCAAACACTCGAAATTGTAAAAGAAGCATCCGAACCAGTCCTTGTATTACCATACAAAAGTGATGAATTCCTAAAACAATGGAATCTATGGAAAATGTTCAAGAATAAAGAATTTGGCTTTGGTTTTAAATCTATCATATCAGAACAAGCTTCTCTTAAAAAATTATCAGAATTATCAAAACAAGATGAAAACATTGCAATTGCAATCATTCATCAAAGTATTGAAAATAATTGGAAGGGATTATTTGAACTCAAAAATCATTCAGGCAATGAGAAAATTAACAACAACAGGAGGGTCGAGTATAGCAGCGATTTCAAACAACAAGTTCTTAGAAAGTTACAGTCTAAATAATTGCTTAAAGGTTTATAAAAACTTAGTGATTATCGATGAATGTTTCTCAAGTAAATCTCCAAGTTTAGCTACAATAATTCGAGAAAAAGGGCACCAATTTTCGGAAGGTTTCCTATCTGCATGGTTAATAAACCTAAACGAAATATTGAATTTAAACAAACCTATGACTGAAACACAGATCATTCTGTGCGTATCTGAAATACTAAGTAACTACAACTCATTAAAAATTGCAGATTTAACCCTTTTATTCAAAAGAATAATGGCAGGTGAGTTCGGTGAATTTTATGAAAGTATTTCAATACCAAAAGTCCTAACATTCTTCCGCACCTACAATGAAGAAAGAATGAATAGAGCGTACGAAATAAACAACGCAAAACATTTAGAACATAAATCGAACGATCCTATGAACATTTCCAAAAACGTGAAAAGGATTTGGAAGGGTACACCTTCTAGTTAAATAAAATCAAATTAAGATGGGCAAAAGTAAAGACATCAAAATTTCAACAAGTCAAATAAGAGAATTCTGGAAATATGGTATAAATCCCATAACTGGGTTAAGACCTCCCGAATGGAACTTTAATAAAAGTAGAAAACGAAAAAAACAAGTATTGGTCAAATGACAATGAGTATACCAGAAAAAAACTGTAATAAATCAAATTGTAACCTAACACTATTGGTTGTTGATGGCTTTGACATATACGAGAAGACAATAATACAGTGTATAAACTGTAAGCAAACAATCAAAAACAATGAAATCAATAATTCAGACTGTAATCAAAACAATTATCAATAAATACAATAAGTTCATTAATAATATTGAAGTCGAGTATCAACAAATAAATCCCTAAAATGCAATTAGAAAATATACTTACAAGCTTAAGATTAGTTACTATTCTAGTATGTTGTTACATATTCGGATATGCCTTTAAAATTGGGTTTCTATTCTACGAAGTGCTAGAAGAAAGTATTACGAATCCAAGCGCTAGGACAATAACATCTTTTTTTAGTGCAATAATAATTTCAGCAGGTCTACTTGTAGCTTCTATTCACACAAAAAGTAAAGTGATGCCTGTTTTCCTATTTTTATTTGATGTAATAATGATGATGATTATACTTCATGCCTTTACCAACAAAGGGTTAGAACTATTCAAATCGGTTTTTATTAGCACACTATTTGCACTAATAGGATACCTTTTAATCAGCGTATTTGTAACGAAATATCAGCAAGAACTAGCGATTCTTAAAACTAATCAAGCAAAACATGAGCGTTTACTAGCAAAACAACAGCAAATGGTAGCCCATAAATGCGTCTGCGGTAAAGGTTTTCCTTCCAAACAGGCCTTAAGTGGACATCAAAGAAGTTGTAAAATATACCAACAACTAAAAGACCAAAATAACAGCTAAAAAATGACAACAATTGCAGTAAAAAGACATAAAGATGGATTCAAAATTGCGAGTGATTCACAAATAACTATTAACAATCAAAGAAAATGGTATACGGACAATTACTCATCCAAGAATTTAAATTCAAACGGTAAAATCTTCCGTATTAAAGGTGCAACGATTGGATATGCTGGTATAGCATCTCATTTCTATTTGTTACAAATGTTTTGTGATAAAAAACTTCCAAAAATGAATAAGTCAAACATAATTAATTGGTGCGTTGAGTATAAATCATTTGTTATCGAAAAAATGAATATAAAACCAGCCGAAGTTCAACTTAGCGCATTCTTAATAAAAGACAATAAGTGTTTTTTCATAAGTTCAAACTTAACTGTATATGAAGTAGAAAAGTTTGATGCCACTGGAAGTGGTGCATTTATAGCATTAGCAGCAATGGAAGAAGGAGCTTCTGTTAAGCGGGCTGTGAAAATAGCAATTAAATATGACCTCGGTTCAGGTGGTAAGATCCATTCCTTAAAAGTAAAGAACGAATTACAATAAACTATTACAAATTATAAAAAAAGACACTAAGGTTTTAATGATCAAGATTTCAATTGATGAAAGAGTCTAAAAAAAATAAAAAAAATAAAAGTGATGGTATTTGTATTTCTCAATTATCAGATAAGGACTTGAATACTATTGCTGCTATTTGGAGTAGCAGAAGAAGTATGCCAAATATTCAATATAAGAACATCATGAAAAGAGTTAAAAATGGAAATATAGAATTATTTGATTTACCATTTTTTATCTGTAGAGACCTACATCGATTAGGTTATAAAATTCCAGAAATTCAGTAGGTTCTCCGATACCTAAAAAACGGAAAAACGTTCTTTGACATAATTGTGGTGAGAAATATATAATTATTACTTTTATTTTTATATTCTTTAAAAAATATTTAAAAATGAAAAAGATAATTACAGCTTTACTTTTGACCCTTCTTTGTAGTTCAACATTAATAGCTCAGAGTTTAGAGATAAAAGAAGAAATTATTGATGTTAAAGAGCATTTTAATTTCAAGGGAAGAATAGATTTAACAAAATATTATTTATCTCTTATTAAAGATTTGAAAATTGATGAAATTGAAAATCTAACTATATCAAAATGGGATAATCGTGAATGGTACATTAATCATTTTAAATCAGCATCGGATTCAATTAAAAAACACGGTGTTCCCTTAAAACCAAGTATTATTAAAGTCGTTAAGAGTTTTACAGGGGGGGTTAAGAAACACGAGTTTTTTGTAATTGAATATTACTTTAATACAAAAATGTATATTGAAGAAGAGTCTGTAGGGGTTTCTTTTTATTTTACTCCAGCAATTGGATTCGATAAAGTTTTCAGTATTCAGTTTATAGAGCCTATTGATTTGAGTTTATTTGAAGAATAGAATCAGTAATTATTTTTTACCGCAAGACACCTTAATTAAGGTGTTTTTTTATGTCCAAGATTTAGTAAAAGAATTATAAAATAAGAGTAGAATAAGTGATATTAAAACAAGGAACATTATTCAGTGGTATTGGTGGACCAGAATTAGCAGCTCATGCAATGGGTTGGGAGAATGTGTTCCATTGTGATATTAACGAATTCGGTAAGAAAGTAATTAGCCATTATTGGCCCAATTCAATAGGACATGGAAATATCAAAGAGACAGATTTCAATATTTACAGAGGACGAATCGACATCCTTACTGGCGGGTTTCCGTGCCAACCTTACTCAGCAGCAGGAAATAGACTTGGAAAAAAAGATGATCGCCACCTCTGGCCAGAATTCGCTAGAGCAATTAGAGAGATTCAACCACGTTGGGTCGTGGGCGAGAACGTTCGCGGGCTTGTTAATTGGAATGGAGGTTTGGTACTCGCAGAAGTGCAAGCTGACTTGGAAGCTGAAGGCTACGAAGTACAATGTTTTTTATTTCCATCTGCAAGTGTCGGAGCTACCAATATCAGAGAAAGGATTTGGATTTGTGCCTACAATGGCAGCATGGGACGGAAAAATGTACAAGGTGACAAAGGAAGCAGCTCTTACGAGATTGAAAACTCAAAAGGGAGAAGCTCGAAAATCCAATGGAGGGAAAAAGAAACAGATGTCCTGGATCCATCACGCAATACTTTTTTACAATTTCAAGAAATGCACGGGCAACCCGCAGTTTTCAATGTGGGCGATGAACTTTCCCCCGAATTGGACTTTATTACCGTTTCTAAATGGTACGAAGAAAGTCTTACAGCGGGAGGAAATGCAATTAATCCTAGAGCAATAATTCAAATATTTAAAGCGATAGAGAAATACGAACAAATTAAAAACAAACAGTAGATTCTTAAGTAATAAAGTAAGCCGTAATGAATAACAAACCAAGTATTATCAAAAAAACTAAAACACCCTTGGGGTTTTCTTGGAAACCTTGAAATGAATCGAAAAAAGGAAGGAAAGGTGCTAGAAGAATTAAAAAAATGAAATCTCGAATCTTTTTCATAAGCAAATATAAATAAAGTAAAACAGTAGTTAAAAGTCATCATGGAAGCTAATATCATCACCTGGATCTGAAGATGGTCCATTGTTGTTTCCATTCCCTCTGAAAAGGGAAATGATGAAAGCTACAACTATCAAGAAAATGATAACAAACCAAATACTTACTTCTGTTTCTTTTTGAGCCATGAAGTAAAACTAGTAAAAACAAAATAAATTAAAAGAGTAGTATGAGTGATTTAAGATTACCACTAAAAACTAAATGGTTTGATATGACTAAAAACGGTATCAAAACAGAGGATTATAGAGAAATTACTCCTTATTGGATTAAAAGATTAGTTGATAATGATATTGATTTGACAATAGATGAAATAAATATGGGGCTATGCGCTTTAAGAGATGGACATACTCAAGATCATGTATATAATGTTTATGGTTTTTGGTTCAAAAGCTTCACTTATAATATAATGACATTAGGTTATCCAAATGCAGATGATAAAGATCGTATAATTCAATTTGAACATAAAGGAATTGAAGTTGCTTATGGTAATCCTGAATGGGGTGCGGAATCAGATAAATATTATTTCGTAATCAAGCATGGTAAACAAATTAAAAACAATCAGTAGTTTAATTATTCTTCTTCGTTTTGTAGTATTTATATACTACATGGATTAAAAAGCCAATAATGACAATAGAAAGATAAAAAGGAAGATTAAATAAAAACATGATTCAAAAATACAAACTTTAAAAACTGTAGTTATCAGAATCTATTGCCTCCATTAGAATTTGGGAAAAACAATAATAAAACACACTTGAGATTGTAAATGAAGATTCTATAAGTTCTATTCTTTTTCATTCTCAAATATAATAAAAACAAGCTTGTAATATTTATTATCGAGTTTATTAACCAAAAATTAAAAACACATAAATGAATAATCTAGTAATAACGATAGTCACATTAGCAATTCTAGCATGTTTTCTTATGTATAAGCTATATCTGAATGAACAACAATACAGAAAGTATTATCAACAAGAGTTGGAAAAGGAAAAGTATATTAACAAAGAGATGTTGAATGAGCTAATTAATAAGCTTTGAATTATTTATAAAAAAAGAAACCCACTCAAAGATTGAGCGGGAAAATTGCTATGAAAAAGAAACTTAGGACGTCTCCTAAGATGGTACGAAATTAGTCATTAAAATATCAATAGCATAATTAATTGAAGATAAATAACAAATCAACAACAGTTGTTGATTTTTTGTTTGCAGCCAAATAAAGAAATGAAATTAAAAGAACCATGTTATGTTGCCACCAAAAAAGATTTATTCAAATTATATCGTAAACTACCTGATGTATTTATTAGGGAAACAATCAATGATATTATTTCTAAATGTAGAAATCTAGAATTGGAAAAAGCGAAATATTTAAAAACTATCACCCCAATAGAGTTTCGTTTGTTTGTAGAAGAAGTTGGTGAAGTGTAAAACTCACGAATCTTCATAAAAACTGATGAAACTTCATCTATCTTCACGAATCTTCACGAATCCTAATTCGTGTGTAAAAATCTGCTTCATATTTGCCTTGTATTTCAGTTTTAACAAATGAGCATACAGGCAATAAATCAATTATTATATAGACCGATAAGTCGTACTAAAAAATATGACAAGTACTTTCCAAAAGTATCTTGTCAATCTACATTTTTGAAAGAAACGACTACTACTGGAGGATTAGAGTTAATTAATGAATGGTCCAAAAAGTACGCTTATCAAACTGAAAAAATTTCTAAAGAACTAAAAGGAGAAACACTTCCGGAAACAATAAACAACATATACAATTGGCTCTATAATTACTTACAATATGATGCCGATGGTTACGAACAAAAATTGAAATCACCAGCTTGTAGCTACCACATGAGATTTGATGGAATTGATTGTAAATCGTATTCACTTTTTGCTTCATCAATATTATCAAATTTAGGAATAGCCCATAAGTTGCGAAAAGTCGTGCAACCTTCCGATCCAACAAGATGGAGTCACGTATATGTTGTTGTTCCATATAAAAATCAAGAATTGATTATCGACGCCACCAAGTCAATCAACACAGAAGTAACAAAATTAAAAGAATTTGACATGGATGTAAAAGACGTCAGTTTGCCATATTACGGTATGAATGCCGGGACAAAATTACCAACAAAAAGCATTGATAATGCTGTTAGAAATTTTGTTGTTTTCTTATCAGAACTCAATAAAAAAGGAGTTTCAATATTAGTAACCAATGCTATTAAAAAAGACGTTCGTTATTTTGTTGATCGTGGAATTGAACCTAAAATTTCTGTTACGAATGATTTTTTTCAAGTAAACGGAAAAAGACACTATTACAATATTTCTTCTCCCTCTGGATTAGGGTTTGTTTCTTTTGATAGTATTACTTCTTTAGTAGATAATATTGGTATTGGAAACATAATTGATCGTGGTTTTGGTCAGGTTTTCGATAATGGTTTTGATTTAAGTTGTTGGGGCGCATCTTTTCCTCCTTCTATTGCAAAACCTCAAACTGCCGAAAAAGTCAATGACATTTTTACAAAATATAATCTTCTAAACGTGGTTAAATCCAGAGATTTAAACGCTACTAAAAATGTCGTAAATGAAGTAATTGCTCAGTTAACCTTCGGTAGAAATGATAGAAAAGCAAATATTGATAGAGCTAAAGATTGCACCAAAAAGGGAGAAGAAGTATCTTATAAAATCTTCAATAAAGCTTTAGAAGATTTATACACAGCTTTAAATAGTGATTTCAATGTTCAATATAAAACTCATAGCAGAGCGATTAGTTTTGAATTTCGAGGAGGAAGTTGGACTAGAACCTACTCTGTAAAAGATATTGCAACAATTCAGTTTAAAAATACAGCACCAGGAAGCGGAGGCGGAACTTCAAATCCTTCACCTGGTCCTGTTGATCATTCAAATACCATACCACCAAAGAAAAATAATAAAGGAGTATTAGCGGTTCTTGGAACTGCTTTAACCGGAGGCTATTTATTATTTGCTTAATACATAAATAATTAGAATTAGAAATATGAAATTAAAATTCAATAAGAATAGTATGCAGGATACTGCTACTGTTGGAGTGGGAACAATTGCGGGAACGTATGGCTCACGAGCTTTAATGGCTATCGCTCCGAGTGAGTTTAACGAGCCATTAATCAGAGGAGTTTTAGGAATTGGAGGTTTTGCTGTTGGTGGAGCTTTACAAGGCAAAGGACTAGGAGTAAATCTTGTGAAAGGTTTTTTAATGGGTGTTGGATTAGACAACACACTTGGTGCAGTAAATGAGCTTGTAGCTCCATCTTTACCAGCGGATTCAGGCACTCAAAGTCAAAAGATTATGAGAGCAATGTTTGGTATGAATTCTCCAGGAGAAATAAAATATACACCGACCTTAATGATTCCAGATGCTTCTTCATGGGGTGAAAATACTCAATTATCAGAGCAGAAATTCAACTTTAAGGTTGCTTAATTAAGTAAAGTATCAACGAAAAAAATAAAATATAGAAAAATGAGAGACTTAAGCTCAAAACGTGTATTAGTAGAAATTTTAGAAGAGAATGGTAAAAGATTAACCAGTCAAATGGTTGAATCTGCAACCCAAGGAAATATACGTTTTTTAGATAGTGATCACTATTTAAGAAAGGCCGTAGTGGGTGGTTCAAACCAACAGTTAATTGATTCAGAAACTAGAATGATAGATGGTGTTTCTACATTTAAAGGAACCCAATTTCAACATGATAGAGTGGAGATTATCGACAAAATCAAAATCGGTTATGATTCTAATGCTAATGAGAATCATGAAGGATTTGCAACCTATCAAAAAGCGCTTCCTGGTATTTTTAGAAACGCTAGATTAAAGATATCTCAAGGAAGTAAATTATTAGGGGATTTTCCATTATACCGATTAGGGAATAAATATACTGGGAATTCCATTGAAGATGATTTTAGAGTTTTAACACAACCAATTGTAATTGTTGGTGGTGTGGACTTTGAATTGGAGTTAATTTTTCCAAAAGGATATAAGAGTAATGTTACGGATTACGAATATTTAGAGATAGCAACTTCGGGTATTAGTGTATTTAGAAAGGATTCTGTGTAATTCCTTTAAAGGTTGATTTTTAACACAAAAGCTCATAAGCTTCCTTATGAGCTTTTTTAACACATTTTTTATGATAAAGTTAAAACATACGGTTGTCAATTTGACGATTCCTTCAGGAGATAGCGTTGATGATGCTACTCTAAAATTAGAAGAGGGTAATGTTGTTGCTTGCGCCTTATTTAAGAATAATGATCCGAGTTCAAATGTGAACGTTAAGATAGAAGCTAGTAACTCAGATGAGTTACATCCTTTTGTCTCTTACCAAGAATATCAGCCAACAAATGGTAATCATTTTGACAGTAGAAAAAGACTTTATTTTTCTGGAGGGAGAGAAATTAGAATTTTCGCTAAATCTAATACTCCTTTAACAGATGAGTTTACTTTTCAAATGATTTTTTATATCGATCAATCTAAATAACAATGGAATTGAAAGGAAGTTTAATTGAAAGAGTTATCAAAAACGATGAATCAATTTCGTTAGAAGGTTTGAGAGATGTGTACTTCAAAAACCTTGAATCAACACCTGTTGATATTGGTTTATTAAAGTTGCTTGGTTATGAAGATACTTCCTTTGCCTCAAATGTTACTCTTGATCAAAAGAATTTGCAAATCAGTTTTGATACTACAAAGGGAAACAAGAAAAAACTATACCTAAGAGCTATTAAAGTTACTGGATGCATTTGTAGAGAAGAATAAAACCACCACCTTAATTATGAATATACAAGATATAGAAAGCATAAAATACTTTTTAAAGAGTAATCCTAAACATTCCATTGATGTTATAGATTATGAAATAAACAAAGCTTTAGAGAAAAAACTAAAGTATGCTGATTTACTTTCAAAATACGGTTCTTTAGAAGAATTAATATCACTGTATAGATCAAAAGGTGTATCAAGATTATTCATTCAGAAGTTTAAACCTAACGGAACTTCAAATCTACGTGTTGACAAACCTAGGCAAGTTGCTTTAGAGAATACTAAAAATTTGGTGGTTAATGAAACAGCAACAAATGGTGCTATAGTAGAACCTACTTTAGCACCAGCTGTTTCTACTTATCCAACATCTGTTGTTAATCAACAACAAATGTTGGGCATGAATGGTTCATTTGGAATGAATGCATCTGAATTAATTTCATTACATACCAAGGCAAGAATATTGCAAGAGCTTGAGAAGCAAAATGAAGAGTTAAAAGAAACATCTAAAAAGTTAATTCGTAAGAATGAAGAGCTGGTCGATGAAAATAGAAAACTTCAAACTGAATTGATGTTTTCTAAAGAGCGAAACGAATTAGAGATTCTAAAATTAAAGCTCGAAGATAAACCAGCTATAGAACCAGAGACATTAAAGGCTCTTTTAGATGTAGGAAAAAACATTGTTCCAGCGATAATACAAAAGCAATCAGCTAGTGCATCGGTTACTCCTGGTATGAACGCTTCATATGTAAACTTATCAGAAATTAAGCAAGGATTAATCTCAATGGTAAGTTCTAAAGAGTTTACGGATCAACAGACCAATGATTTGGTATTGTTGGCAATTGGACAACAACAGAATACTGAATTCGCAAAAGAATTAAGCGATTTAGTTGTAAAGTATAATTTAAAAGAATTGATATAATGCCGTTTCAAATAGAAATTGATGGTAAAAACATCGCAGATAAACATAACAGGAAAAAAGCAATAGAAACTATTCTTTCAAAAACAGACACGGAAGGATTACAAATGTTTGCTAACTTTTTAGAGAATCCAAAGGCATTGGGTGCATTTAAAGAAAACTACAGTTTCTTAAAATCTTTTGTTTCCTAATTATGGGTAATGCAAAACAAGGTTTAAAGGGTGTACCCGTAGCATTAGTTGCTAATGAAATAGCAAATTCTGATGAAGGGAAAAAAACTATTGGTCAATCAATTAATGCGGCTAAAATGATACTCGTTTTTCTAGGTTCTTTAGCGGCTGTTCGTTATGGAGTGTCAAAGTTTAAGGACCTTAGAGCAGATCGTTTTGCTCGTGAAAATGTTGGGAATCCAAATTTAACTGCTGCCGCTGTTATTTATGAGTCCTTTACAAGAGTAGGTTTTCCAGATTCTAGTGTATTAAGTTATTTGATTCCATCGATTAATATTTCTACCGATGAATCTGCTTTATTTAGTATTGCTAGTCAAGTCACTAGTGTAAAAGATGTATCGGAAGCTTATTCCATTCTCTTTAGAAGAAATCTTTTTACTGATATCAGAAAAGGACTTGATACAGATGAGCTGAAAACATTTTGGAACATTATTAACTCTCCTTCCGATAATCAAAATCAGCAGTTATTGTATCCATTAGGAACGGATTTGTATTCGGCTTCAAAAAGTATGATTACTGTAAATAAAGCAGTACAAGATGCCAATGGTAATTGGCAAGGAACAGGAGAATTGTATGGCACTTTTGAATTTAGAGAAGATGTAGGTGAAGTTATTGCTCATGGTGTTTGGGCTTCTAATGATGGTAGAAAAGAAAACTACTATATCATAGAAAGAGGATGGTTTATGAAAGATCAAGGTGTTGTCTTACAGCATCAAGTAACAAATAAAAAAATTTAAAAGATGGCTATTAGAGTTGCAAGAATAATTGATGATTTAGGAACACCAATTCCAGATGTTCATCTAGTTAATACCACAACAAGGCAAGGAGCATTTACCAATTTCGATGGAGAATTTAAGATAGAAGCCTCAGACAATGATATTATTGAGATTTCTCATATTGGGCAATCAGGTAAAAAACTCAAAGGGAGTGAATTAACAGGAACTATCACCTTGTTATCATCGGATGAATTTCTAGACGAAATTGTAATCACTTCAAAAAAGAAAAAGAATGGATTATTTGCCTTGGGAATTATTGGTTTGATTACAGGGGGAATTTATTTAGTGAGCAGAAATAATAACGTGGAGAAGGTAACCTTGTAATGGCTGATTTTAATCTATACAAACAAACTGCTTTAAAGTTTGAAGGAGGATATCAAAAGCTTTCTTCTGATCCTGGTAATTATAATTCCAGAGGTGATCTTGTAGGTACTAATATGGGAATAGCTGCTACGACCTACGAAAAATGGTTGAATAGACCTCCTACGGTAGAGGATATGAAATCAATCACCGTAAGTATTGCTTCTGAGATTTATAAATCATGGTATTGGGATACTGTAAGAGCTTCAGAAATTAATTCGCAAGCTGTAGCCGAGAACATTGTGGATCATGCTATTAATGCTGGACCAGGAACTATTGCAAAAATAGTACAAGGGATATTGAATAAATATTACAAGAAAAACCTTGTGGTTGATGGAGCTATTGGAGCAAACACAATAAAAGCTATAAACGCTGTGGCTCCAACAAAGCTATTTCAGAAAATAAGTCAGTACAGATTGGAATATTACAATTCTTTGAATAATAGTGATTGGATTTCTATCTGGCATAAAAGAGTAAAATCTTTAGCCGATAAGTTTGGGATCCTCATTGAAAAAAAAAAGTACTTGGAGCATTTGTAGTTATTTCTATAGCCTCGTTAATTTTTATAAAAACAAGACCCAAAAAAAATGAAACAATACCTAATTGAACATTTAGATCATGTTTTGGCATATGTATTTGGTGCTGGTGGTCTTTTATCTGTTTGGATAGAAAGGAAAAAGAAAAAGACAGATGCATTATCAGGAATGCAAGCAGCCTATGATAAGTATGTAGAGGATTCCGATCAAAAGTTTGAAGCAATGAAATCCGAGGTTCTTACTTTAAAAGAGAAGTTAGAAGAAGTAGAAGCTTATTGGAAGCAAAAATATAGTTCTCTTAAAAAAGAGTTTGATACCTACAAAAGAACACATCCATAATAACCGGTAATTATAAAAGTAATGGAAGAAAAGAAAAACGAAAAATCAGAAGCATCAAATAAATATGGTGGTCTTTTTTTATTTGGAACTATTGTAGCTGTGAAAACAGTTTTTAAAAGAAAAAAGTTAATTGAATTTATTGATACAGTTAAGTTCAACTTAAGAATTAAGCAAGTAGCTAAAGGAAGAGCTATTTTAAACATTATGCCATTAACTTCCCTTAATGTTCCCTATCCGATCAAATCAATTGATATTATTTACAATAAGGAAAGTTTAGCCGCAACAAATTCTAGTTGTGATTTGAATAACCGAATTGTTGCTAATTCGAATATCGATATTCTCTTTAACGTACTTTCTCCTGATGTTACAGAAAGTATTCTAGAAAATTCAGAGTTAGCTATTACTTATAGCTTGTACGGATTCAGTTTTAAAAGGTTATACAAACCTGTTAATATCTTAAAAAACAACAATTCAACAACAGTTGTTGATACTATATCAACATGTGGTTGTTCTAAGAAATAAATATGGGTAGGCAGATAAGTATAGAGTTAATTAATGGTGTTACAGTAGTTACATATGTGAAAGATGGTAAAACATCAGTTCAGTCCACGGCTAAGTCAAGGGATATTATCGCAATTAACGGAGGTATTCAGATAATGCCGGATAAGGATGAAACTAGTTTTAACAATGAGAAAATATTAATCAGTGAACTAACGGATAATTTTGGTACTTCAAATGGTGCAGAACTCGTTAAAAAGTTTGCTGAGTTGGGTTTTTTTAAACAAGGAGGTGGTGGGGTGAGTGAAATAGATGAAGGTTGTTTTCATCTAAAGGATAACACTTTAAAAATGTGTAATCTTAGTACTAGTTTTAATAATACTCCATTAGGAATGCCCAATGGGTTTTTACCGAATCGAGTAATTGCTTTTGTAGAATTACCTGAGTATCCTATTTGTAATATTCGTTGTGTTGTACATGTTGGGTTTACGAAATTATTCCAAAATAATACTAGTACCATTGTATCTCCATTTAAAGCGATCATTAATAGTACAATCATCAATAAAGATGAATGGTTAGCCTTAACTCATAAAACAGATACTTACAATTTCGAAACTGTCAGTTATAGTGATGTGAGTTCAGATTTAGAAAATAGTCCTTTAAATTTTCTGGAAAAACTAAAGAACAATGATTTACTAGATACTCCAGAAACATTAGTAACTGATATTGGTGTCGTTTATCCTAATTCAGAGCCTTTGGAAGTTAAGACTGGTTTTCTCCCAGATGGTAGAAAAGGAATATTCTTATATCTCCCAAAAACAGTTTTTGTAGGAATCTCAAATTCCATGTTTGTAAACTTATCAGAACTAGAAATTACGTTTGACAACATGGAAGGTTTTGATAAAAAATTGTATAAGAATTTTCCGCAGATAATTTTGAGTGATGAAGTTTCCTTAGGACAATTTGAAAATAGAGAAATAACACATTTTTCAACAGTTGTTGTTGGTCCACCTATCGGATTTTAAAAGTTAACTGGTTCAGAAAAAAAGCTACAATGAAAATTAATTTAGATTTTAAGATTTTAAAATATCTACTGAGCAAAGCAAAAGTAGATTTAAACTACAAGAAAGAAACAAGAGAAGTTGAAAATACTTCTGGGAATAATGCAGTTTTACCATATCCTACAGCAACTACTGCTGGTCTTTTACAAAGAAATGATCGAAGAAATTTTAATCCGACATTACAAGATGCAGGTAATACAGGAACATATTCCTTTACCAATGCTGGATCGTTTTACGAGAGAGTCGGTAATCTAGTATATTTTCACATAATCCTTACCAATATTAATCAAACAGGAACACCGAGTAATACCTTATATATTGGAGGTTTACCTTTCTCTGTTACAAGTACTTTATCATACCCTTTTTCAATCGGTGGATTTACAAGATCGAATGTTAATTTTCAAAATTTAATAGCACGTTCAAGAGGCGGTAATGCACCTGGTTTTGATAAAAAAGATATTGTATTTGAATATTCTGATTCCTTATCTGATTCTATAGGTCAAGGCGCTAACAACTTTATGAAATCAGTATCATTTACCAATGGGATTATAAATGTTTCAGGCTGGTATCCGATAACTTTTGGAAGTAGTGATTATGTAAACTAAAATCAGAATGAAGAAAATATTAATAGGAAGTGCTATTGCACTGACAACCTTTACCGTTAATAAAGCCAAGAAAACAAAACAGATCATTAATAGTCTTAAAGTTAAAATTACCAAGTTGAGAGTTGGAAGTCTTGCTTTTAGCATGATTAAGTTATCCTTGGATTTAACAATCACAAATGAGAGTAGTCATGATTTAGGATTAACCACCTTTAAGCTTTTGAAAATAAAAGAGATTAGATTCTTCAATAGAAAGAACAATCAGTTTTTGGCAACTGCTTTTGTTGACGTGCATGATTTGAAAATTAATGCGAATGATTCCTTAACACTATATAATATTCCTGTTGAACTCGAAACAAAAAATGTTTTTGAGAATTTATCCATTTTCAAAGGTGATCTGCAAGAAAACATAAAGATTGTTTTGATTCTAGATACAATGGGGAAACAATATGAACTTAATACCGAAAACTTTATATCCTGATGGTAGCAGATTTTATCAATCAATACAACGCACTCGATAAAACAACTGTTGAGAGAGCAAAATTAGTTGCTATAAATTCTAAAGCAGAATTACTTTCTTCTGTTTCTCCAACAATCCAAGAACTATTTACTAAAACCAAAACGATTCTTGAAAATTCTGATGCTGATAAGTTTGAAATCAACATATCAAGTAAATTGTTGAAAGAAAAGATTTCACTTGATGATTCAGAAATCAAAGGGCTTGGTATTCCGTTGATTGATCTGCCTGAAGATATCGGTTTAAATGGAAAAGTGTCTCAGTCTGATATTTACCAAATGATTACGGATCAAATGATTCAGATGATTGAAGAGGCTTCAGGTAAAAACTGGTTACAAAGTTGGAAGGCAAATCCTTTTATTACACCACTCAATTTTATTTCTAAAAAGCCATACAGAGGAATTAATCACAATCTACTAACCATATTTGGGTTTCGTACTTTTAAGAATCCGTACTTTTTAACTTTCAAACAAATTGAAAAACTAAAAGGAAGATTAAAGAAAGGAAGTAAGGGATATCCTGTGATTTATTATACCAGATTATTCATCTATGAATCTGTTGAGGAAGGATTAAAATTTGCTACTTATGATGTCAGGAAATTTATCATTTTCTTAAAAGTCAATAAAAGCAAAATTCGACTGTTACGTGAATCAAAGTTTAGTATTGAAGAATTGGTAGGGCAATCATACATTCCAATTATGAAATACTATAAAATCTTCAATGGCGAAGATGTAGAAAATATTGATTTTAAACTGGAAGAGCTAAGAAAAAGTATGGTGCGAAATGATGGTGAAAAGTTACAAGTTGCTGAGGCTATTATTAAAAACTTTCCGGCACCAATTCCTGAACTAAAACATGGTGGTGATAGAGCATTTTATACTCCTGGGAAAGATTATGTGCAAATGCCAAAAATTGAAAGGTTTGATACGGAATTAGATTATTACAGAACCCTTTTTCATGAGTACATTCATGCTACGGGCCATGAAGAAAGATTGGATAGAAAATTATCAATGGATCAGGAGCAATATGCTAAAGAAGAATTAGTGGCTGAATTCGGAGCTGTGTTTTTAAGTGCTGAAGCTGGAATTATTTGGAGAACAAATAAAAGTCATGCTGAGTATTTAAAAGGATGGAGAAATGCTTTAAAAGACATAAAGAAAGATAATAAGTTAATTTTAAGAGCTTCTTCATTAGCGCAAAAAGCAACGGATTATATCTTACAACGAGACAAAGAAGGAACTCCGTTGTACTTAAAGAAAATGAAAAAAGAACTCTCTAAAAAAGAGTTTGATTTTTCGTTTAAAAAGTTAATCTCTGAGAAAACAATTTTCTCACATGTAAACAAAGGCTATAATCTAGAAAAGATTAGTGATGCTCTATTATCAAAAGCCTATGCGTATAGTTTACTAGCAAAACATATTCTTAGCAATAGTAGAAATTACCCTAATTATAAAAAATCATCATTATTAACAGAAGCAGGAAAAACTTCTTTAATTAAAAAGATGAAAACAGAAATTGAAAAACGACACTTAAAAATTGCGGTAAACTTTTCCATTCCGAAACAACAAAGAAAATCAAGACAATTGGAATTAGGATTAAAAGGAGCGGGTGATGTTCTTTTGGATCTAGAAACCAACAACCAACCAACAATAGCAACAACTGTTGTTGCTCCTGTTGTTATAAAAGAAGAAGAAACTAAGGTACAAAACAACAATTTAGAAACTACTGTTGACAATATTTCATCTACTCCGGTTATAGACATAACAGAAAATGAAGAGTTAAGTGAATACGAAAAGAAGATGCAAAAACTTGGCTATGTAAAAGCTACTTCGGCTCCAAAACAAGCATCTGGAATTTATAGATTACCAGGAGAAATTGGAAAATTTCTACAGAATATCCAACCGTATAAAGAACTGATCATTATCAAAGGAAATAAACACTCCAGTAAAAGTCAATTAGCTATGCAAATAGCTAATGGCTTTGGAGAACTGAACAAAAAAGTGGTTTATATTGATTATGAACAAGGAGGAATGGAATGTAAGGACACTATCGATTCTCTAAATAGAAATACAACTCCCCAGGGAAAAGGAAATATTTTAGTTAAAGGTTATGTTGAAAAACCAATGGAAGAGTTAAAGGCGATAAGTCAAATTAACGATGTTATTGTTGCCGATTCCGTTACCGATTTAAAGATTACAGCAGACCAATTAAACGAGTTAAGAAATCAATTTCCAGAAGTGATTTGGGTTTTCATTTCTCAGGTAAAGGAGAATGGCAGAATGTACGGAGGAAATAAAATGGCGCATAATCCAACTAAAATCATTTATTGTCATAGTAATAAAAACTACGAAAAACGTTTTGCAGAATTAGAAAAAAATAGAGGTAATAGTTTGGAGGTTACCTATAATATTTTTGAAAAGAAAGCAACTTTACCTGAAGAAGAAAGTGGGGATGATATAATTATCGATTTGTAAACTTTGCCTTTCTTTTGTTCATTATAACACCCTATTCAGTATTTCTGTTGGGTGTTTTTTTGTGTTTACAAAAACTATTTGGAGTTAATTAAATTTTCAATACTTTTGAGAAATACCCCGATAAATAAAAACACTAAAAAAAATGCTATAGTTCTCGTTATCCAGAATATTTAATCGATAAACAGAAATATTTATACAGATATAATGAGTTGGCGGTAATTGAAAAAGTAAAAAAGAATAACATTATGACTGATCCTGCTTCATTAGCAAAAACAATAGAAAGTGCATCAAAGGTTGCTAATACACCATTGTTTACAACCATTATCGACAAAGTAACCGGATTCAGACTGAGCAAATGGGCCGCAGAAGGTGAAATAAGGAAGAAACTTATCCATGATGAATACGAAAAGGCAAAAGAAGGTGGAATAATGGGGATGCAGTATATCGAGTATATGCGTAATACAGAAAATTTGATTGATACAGCGGTTAAGAGTTCAAAATACATTGATCCACATAAATCAAACGATATTAAGATGGACAATGACTTTTTCTGGAATACCATTGAACATGCTAAAACTGTTTCTAGTGATGAGATGCAAGAACTTGTTGCGAAAATAATTGCTGGAGAGTATAATGAACCAGGATCTTATTCAATGAGCACTTTACAGGCACTAAAAATGTTAGGTAAAAGTGAACTTGAACTATTTGAAAAGATATGTTCACTATGCGTTAATGATCATCAAATTCCGCAAGACGTTTTTTCTCTCCCAGAAAGTTTAAGACCAACATTAAATTCTTTAAGTATTGATTTTGGAAGCTTACAGTCTTTGCAGACGTTGGGATTGTTTTTGCCAAATGATATGTCAAGAACGCTGCAAAACCCTGAGAAGAAAAATTTTGCATTGAGTTATTTCGGTAAAGTCATAGAATTTGAACCAACGCACGAAACCAGTTTTGAAATTAAGCTCCCTGGTTTTTATACACTTTCAACGACTGGAAAACAGATAATCAAACATCTTAATCCTAGTTATCTGAACGACTATTTTGAGTGGTTAAAGGAGAACTATAAAATTCCAAATTATAAGGCAAGTGAAAAATAACTACCGCCAACAAAACCTAAAAATAACCCTACGGGTCGCTATCGCTTATTTTTAGCCAAACCGTTGTACATAATTGAAAAGATGTCTACTATTCATAAAACAATATCCTCATTACATGAAATTTTTCATCACAAAAAAGAGAATTTTAAAAAAGAGTCTACAATTTTAGTAGAATACTTGGCTAACGCAGATGTAATTATTTTTGGTGCCTTTTACCTTGAATCACTGGCTAATTTTATGGGAGACAAAGTCTTCAATTTAGAGCAGCAAGAAAGATACTTCAGTAAACAGCCTCATGAAACATGGAGTAGAAATAAGGGGAAAAATAACTTTATACGAGAAATTATTGAACTTGACTCTGAAAAGGATTTAAAAGACAAACTAAATCACCCAGAGAGTAAAACAAATGAACAACTTATTGCCTGCGAGATTGGAAACAAAGATTTATATTTTAGTAACTCTGCAATAAAACTGATGGGTATACTGAAGCATGAAAATGTCGATATTCTATGGGATGTAAAGCGAGATGACAATAATATAGATAATACTACTTTGATAAATTGGTCTCAAAATGAAACAGACGCTGTGCTTATATCCTATGTTAACGATATTTTTAGTATCCGCAATCATTATGCCCATGGAAAAACATATGTTAGTGAAAAATCTGTTTATACAATTGGCGAATTATACCAAAAAAGGACTGTAAGACTGATACAATTATACATATCTGAAATAATTAAAATAGAAACTAAATTCAATAAGATCTTGCAGTCTAAAGGATTTTCCTCTATTTCCAATACACAGTTATGGGAAACAAAAGAATAAACAATTTACAACACTATGTAAAAATCCATTAAAACGCATTTTTCACTAAACGTTACCTGCAATTTAGGAAAAGGAAAAGCCCACCGCACGTTCAAGCACATTCGCTGCTCCGTTCCTCCGCAGCAAAAGAGCTTTCACTTCCCTACCGCCAACCTATTAAGTATTTCAAACATTTTATATCACGAAATACGATATATTAAATCTAAATTATTAAATTGGTGCTTCCCAATTCTGAAACGAAATGAACAGAATAAAAGAAGTACTTGAAGAGAAAGGAATCAAGCAGACTTGGCTAGCTGAAAAGCTAGGCAAAAGCTACAATATGGTGAATGGTTATGTACAAAATAGACAACAGCCCAGGCTGGAAGTTTTGAGTGAAATAGCCCAAATCCTAGATGTAGACATTAAAGAATTAATAACGAGCACGAAAGAAAATAAATGAACCAATCCGTACACAATAGATTAATAAGTTTCATCTGGTCAATCGCTGACGATTGTCTAAGAGATGTATATGTAAGAGGTAAATACCGAGATGTCATCCTACCCATGGTGGTATTGCGCAGGCTAGATGCACTGCTCGAACCCACCAAAGAAGTTGTAATGGAAGAGCTCGCTTTTCAGAGAGATGAAGCAGGCTTTACCGAATGGGATGAAACAGGGTTGAAAGATGCCAGTGGTTATGTGTTTTACAATACCAGTGAATGGACGCTGCAACGCCTTTACGATACAGCTACCAATAGCCAACAGATTCTTCAAGCCAATTTTGAAGATTATTTGAATGGCTTTAGCCCTAACGTGAAGGAAATCATTGAAAAGTTTAAACTGAAAAGCCAAATTCGTCATATGGCTACCAAAGATGTGTTGTTAGATGTATTGGAGAAATTTACATCACCGCACATTAACCTAACACCTTTTGACAAGGAAGACCCAGACGGTAGAAAGCTCCCTCCTCTTTCCAACTTAGGAATGGGGTACGTTTTTGAAGAACTGATAAGAAAGTTCAATGAAGAAAACAATGAAGAAGCTGGAGAACACTTTACCCCTCGTGAGGTAATTGACCTAATGACCCATATTGTTTTTGACCCTATCAAGGACCAACTACCGCCTGTAATGACGATTTACGACCCAGCTTGTGGTTCTGGTGGTATGCTTACTGAAGCTCAAAACTTCATAAAGGATGAAGAAGGAGCAATAAAAGCCACAGGTGATGTGTACTTGTATGGTAAGGAAATAAATGACGAAACCTATGCCATTTGTAAATCGGATATGATGATTAAAGGGAATAACCCGGAGAACATTCGTGTTGGTTCTACCTTATCTACCGATGAATTTTCAGGTAACACCTTTGACTTCATGTTGTCCAATCCCCCTTATGGTAAATCATGGAGTACGGACTTAAAATACATTAAAGACGGTAAAGAAATCATTGACCCGCGTTTTGTCATTTCATTAAAAGACTATTGGGGCAATGCTGAGGAAGTAGATGCTACCCCACGTTCTTCTGATGGACAATTGCTGTTCTTGATGGAAATGGTCAATAAGATGAAGTCTACCGACCAAAGCCCAATAGGTTCTCGCATCGCATCTGTACATAATGGCTCTAGCTTATTTACGGGAGATGCCGGTGGAGGCGAAAGTAATATAAGACGCTATATTATTGAAAACGATTTGTTGGACTGTATCATTCAGCTACCGAACAACTTGTTCTACAATACAGGAATTACGACCTATATCTGGGTATTGAGCAATGCCAAAACAGCGGAGCGTAAAGGCAAAGTCATCTTGATTGATGCTTCTGAGCGTTATGCCAAATTGCGTAAAAATTTAGGTAATAAAAATTGCGAGTTCACCCCGGAACACATCAAAGAAATTCAGGAGGCGTATGCGAATTTTGAAACACTAGAACGTGCAGGTGAAGATGGTTTAGCTGTTAAAGTATTTGACAATGCCGACTTTGGCTATTACAAAGTAACCATTGACAGACCTAACCGATTGAAAGCACAATTCACTGCCGAGCGCATTGCGGATTTACGCTTTGATAAAAGCATTCGTGAAGCCATGCAATGGGCTTATGAGACCTATGGTGAGCAAGTTTATACAGATTTAAAGAGTATTGAAAAAGAACTCTTGGATTGGTGCGAGAAAAACGAACTGGATTTAAACGCTAAAAAGCGTAAAACTTTAACGAATCCTGCGACTTGGAAAAAGCAACAAGACATTTTAAACACCGCCACCCAATTAATGGAAGCCATTGGTACTGAGGAGTACAACGATTACAATGTCTTTTTAGACTTAGTGAACCAAGAGTTGAAGAAAAGTAAAACCAAACTCTCTGCCAGTGAAAAAAATCAAATTCTAGGAGCGATAAGTTGGTATGACGAAACTGCTGAAAAGGTCATTAAGAAAAAACAAAAACTGAGTGGCGATAAACTGGATCAACTCTTACACCGTTTAGATTGTACAGAGGAGCAATTATCGGATTACGGGTATTATCCAAGTGGTAATAAAGACGAGTACATTATTTATGATAATTCGAGCGATTTACGCGATACCGAAAATGTGCCATTGGTAGAAAATATACACGACTATTTCTTGCGTGAGGTACAACCACATGTAGCCGAAGCGTGGATTGACTTAGATAAAACCAAAATTGGTTATGAAATAAGCTTTAACAAGTATTTCTACCAGCACAAGCCACTTAGACCTATAGAAGAAGTGAGTGCTGAAATCTTGGCCTTGGAAAAAGAAAATGAAGGTTTAATTATGGACATCTTAAGCCTAGCCTAATGGAACAGACGTTGACTAAAAATACTTTCCAAAAGTATTCTGGATATAAAGATTCTGGAGAATATTGGTTGGGTGAAATACCCGATTACTGGGAAGCAAAAAAGTTGAAACATTTATTTTCGGAGAAAAAGATTACTCACAATCCGAATCTCGGTTGTGGTGCAATAAGTTTTGGAGAAGTTATAACAAAAGATGATGACAAAATCCCAGAATCTACAAAGGCTTCCTATCAGGAAGTGCTGGAGGGCGAATTTCTTGTTAACCCATTAAACCTTAATTATGACCTTAAAAGCTTAAGAATAGCTCTATCTAAAATTAATGTTGTCGTTAGTTCAGGGTATATTGTTTTGAAAGATCTAGGGCAAATCAATCGACAGTACTACAAATATTTACTACATAGATATGATGTAGCTTACATGAAGTTGTTGGGTTCTGGAGTAAGGCAAACAATAAATTTTAATCATATTTCAAATAGTTTATTGGCATACCCTCCATTAAATGAACAAACCGCCATTGCCAATTTCTTAGACGACAAAACCGCTAAAATAGACCAAGCCATTGCCCAAAAAGAGCAGCTAATAGCCCTGCTTAAAGAACGCAAGCAAATCATCATTCAAAATGCGGTAACCAAAGGTTTAGACCCTAATGTAAAGATGAAAGACTCTGGTGTGGAATGGATTGGGGAGATTCCGGAGCATTGGGAGGTGAAGAGATTGAAAAATCTAACTAATTATTTTAAAGGGTTTGCTTTCAAATCTCAAGATTTTATTGAAGAGAAAGGCTTACCAATTGTCAAAGCAAGTAATATTAAAAATTGGGAGATTAAGAATGTTAAGTCCTTCATAGATTATAGCAATCAAAGAGAAGAATTTTCGAGGTTTAAATTGTCAACGGGTAATATTATTATATCAACAGTTGGGAGTAAGCCGCATATAAAAGAATCTGCTGTAGGCCAATTAGCATTTGTAAAGGAGGGGTTTAATAATGCATATTTAAATCAGAATACAGTTTGTTTTCGTGCTAATATTAAGATAGAAAAGAGTTTTTTGAAGTATGTTTTCGTGAGTAAATATATGAGAGATAGTTTTGATAGAATCTCATTATGGATTGCCAATCAAGCATATTTGGAGGTCGACTCAATTCGAGAGCAAATTGTTCCCTTGCCTGCTATCAAAGAGCAAAAAGTAATTACCGACTTTATTGAAAAAAAATCATTTAGAATTAATAATACCATTGCCCTTCAACAAACCCAAATCGAAAAGCTTAAAGAGTATAAAGCTACCTTGATAGATAGTGCGGTAACGGGTAAAATAAAAGTGTGTTAGCTGCTATGCAAGAAGACAGAGACCAATTAATAGAGAAAACCAGGAAAGAAGACGAACGATCAGATTTAAAACAGCACGCTGATGGGATGCTGCGTGATTTTGAAAAATTCAATAAAAATTCTTCCAATCGTGCCATTTGGGAATTGGTGCAAAATGCCTGCGATTTAACCACGCAGTGTAAAATTGAAATAGATTATCGAGATAACCTGTTTTCTTTCTCGCATAACGGTAAAGCATTTACTACTAAGACTTTAATTTCTTTAGTAAAACAAGTAAGTGGTAAATATGGTGATGAAGATATTACAGAGGTCGGTAAATACGGCACAGGGTTTTTAACTACGCACACTTTTGGAAGGAAATTCAAGCTTAACTCCTATCTGGATGCAGATGGATATTATTTGCCAATTAAAGACTTTGAAATTGACAGAACACCTAAAATTTGGCAAGACCTAAGTGACAATATTTCGGATCAGAAAAAACGTGTTTACGATTTATTAGAGAAAGAAAGTGCAGTAGAAGTTTCTGCCTTAAAAACCACTTTCACGTATCTCCCTCATTCGGAGAAAGAACGTGAATATATCAAAGAGTCATCCAAGTATTTAGATGATTATATCCCTTTGGTTTTTACAATAAATGATAGATTAAAAGAAGTTGTAATTCATCAACCAAATGGAGCAAAGGACACTTACCAATTTCATAGTAAACAAAGAATAAAAAACGACAAGGGAATTGAATTACACCAATCGATTCTATTAAAGAACAATGAAGAAATACATCTCTTCAGTATAAGAGATGAGGAAGAAGAAATTGAAATTATCCTGCCAATAAACAAGAACAATGAGGTCATTCAGTTTAATGAGAATATTGCCCGTTTATTCTATTACTATCCTTTAATTGGTTCAGAAGATTTTGGTTTAAACTTTATCATTAATTGCAATAAGTTCTTACCCACAGAACCTAGAGACACCATTCATTTAAAAAGTGATAAGGATCAAGTAAAAGCAGATGAAGAAGCAAATAGGCTCATTATTGAGAAATGCTCTAGCCTTATTTTTTCGTTTTTAAGAAGCAACATCATTGAAGTTAAAAACCCATTACTCTATACAAACGTCAACTTTAGAACAGACAGAGATGATATCTTTTTGAACGAGTACTTTACCGAGTTGAGTAATAAATGGAATTCAGAATTAAGTGAACTACCGTTTGTAAAAACAAATGATGGCTATAAATCTATAAATAATGTAAGTTATTTATCGGAAGATTTTTTAAACACAGAAGATGACCTTTTCGATTGTTTTTATGAACTCATCTCAAAGTTTTATTCCAACATCCCTGTTAAAGAAGATATCGTCAAATGGAGTGAACACGCCATTAACTGGAGCAATGAATCCACCAATTTTATAACTCATAGTGATTTACTTGAGAAAATAAGTGAATGTAGTCTTCAAGATTTTAACGAAACGATTCTTGTACAATACTATAAACACATCATTGATTTTGTTGATATCGCCTATTTCAACGATTTAGACTTAATACCCAATATAGAAGGGAATTTCAATAAAATTGGAGTATTGCTAAAACCCGATAATCTCAATGATACACTTATTGAACTGGGTAAAGTTTTAATACCTGTCTCAGTTTCAAAATTGATTCATCCTGCTTTTCATTTCAGTTTTTCTATCAATTTATTTAATCGTAGAAATTTCTCTGATGAAGTAAAAAACAGCTTAGATGAAAAAAATATAGGCGATTCTATTTTTTATCCTGAAGAACTAAACAATGAACTTTATCATTATGATTTAGTAGAGACAAAAAATAAAGTTGAGGCATCCTATTTCAAATCCCTATTAGAATTTTGTAAACTCACCAATAGTACTGATTCAATCAGTAAGCCAAACCAACTATTAAAAAAGATTTCAACCTACTACAATTGGGATGAAAGTTTACTTCACCTGCCTAGTTTAAGTGAAGACAGTGAAAATATTGAGTCACGCTCTACCAGAAAAGTACTAATTAAAATATTCTGCAATTTAATAGCATTGCACAATAACAATTGGGTTAAAGAGAACACTGCGTTTTTGAGCGATTTATGCTCCCTCTATGACGATAGCTATAAAGAGGTTTACAAGGAAAGCAAAATCTATCCAAATCAATTGTTCGAACTTCATTTAGCTGAAGATTTGAAAAGAGATAAAGGGGTTGATGAGGATATTAAATTAATTTATTTAAGTGTTATTGCTAAGGATATTAATGAAGTTTTAGTGATTAGCGATTTTAATGCATTTCTACCAGACGACTACATCAACAATAGATCTCTAACGACTACTATTGAAGAAACCTTATTTCAGGATAATATTAGTGATATAGAGAATCATCCTTTTAAAACCACTATACTCAAAATCATCCCACTTTTAACGGAGCAAAAATATCAACATTTGTTTCCTCAGTTAAACGACAAAAAGGCAAGCATAATGATTTCAGTGGTTTCTAAAGAAGAAACCAAAGAAGACATATTTTCAATAGTGACACTAGATGATGAAAAAATCAAAAACATTGGTGACCTAGTAAGAAAATCCAATTTTGAAGAAATACTGAATAAAGCACTTGAAAGTATTGAAGATGAAAATCAACGTAAGGCTAATTTTCAATTCAAACATCAAATCGGTACTCACATAGAAGAGAAATTGAAAGAACACCTAAAACAGTTGTTTCAGCCAGAGGATATTAAATGTGAAGTATTAGGCGAGCAAGATGGTCAGGATATAGTCATCAAAATAAAGGATGAGATTAAATACTACATAGAAGTAAAATCTAGATGGGATAAACGAACTTCAATCAAAATGTCTCGGAACCAAACATTGAGATCTAATGAGCACCATAATATTTATGCTTTATGTTCTGTAGACATGACCGACTATCATGAAGAAGACAGATTTGAAATCTCAGATATCAACAAAATTTTAGACAATATAAAATTCGTCAACAATATTGGTGAAAAGGTAGAACACCTTGTGGAAGTTTTTGAGCAAACTAAACAGCTGGATGAAATTCACCTAGATGGTGATTATAGAACACTAGTACCTCAAAAAGTAATTGAAGCATTTGGATTAAGTTTTAGACGATTTGAAGATTACTTAATCGCCTCATTAAAAAGTACAATACATGCAGAGTAAAACTAACGAACAGGCATTAGAAGCTGCCATAGAAAAAGCCTTAACTGGAACTTGCTTAGAAGATGTAAAATCAGCAGGAAACACCGTGCAAGAAGCGCAAGATTTGTATCGGACAGGCAATGGCTATTATATCGGTGTTGCCAATGATTTTAATGCAAAATATGCCCTAGATGAAACCCGTTTTTGGCACTTTTTAGAGGAAACTCAAAAAGAAGAACTCGAAAAACTGCAACGCTCTTCCGATTGGAAACTAAAAATTCTAGAGCGCTACGACCGTATGGTTAAGAAATACGGCATTCTGCGTTTGTTACGGAAAGGTCTAGAAGTAGAAGATGCGCATTTTACCTTGTTGTATCAATTGCCTATGGCGAGTAGTAGCCAAATGGTAAAAGACAATTTTGAGAAAAACGAGTTTAGTGTTACCCGACAAATTCGCTATAACCTAGAAAACACCAGAGAAGAAATTGATATGGTGGTTTTTATCAACGGTTTGGCAATTGCCAGTTTAGAACTCAAAAACCAATGGACAGGACAAAACGCCAAAGTTCATGGTATCAAACAATACAAATACGATAGAGATACCCGACAGCCACTATTGAATTTTGGGCGTTGCATTGTGCACTTTGCGGTAGATACGGATGAAGTGTATATGTGCACCAAATTGGCTGGTAGTAAATCGTTCTTTTTACCCTTTAACAAAGGACATAATGAAGGTAAAGGCAATCCACCCAATCCTTTTGGACATAAATCTGCTTACTTGTGGGAAGAAGTATTTACGCGTGAAAGTTTAGCCAACATTATTCAGCATTTTGTTCGTTTTGATGGCAAAGCTAAAGATGCACTCAGCAAGCGCACCTTATTTTTCCCTCGTTTCCATCAAATGGATGTGGTACGTAAAATATTGGGGCACGCTTCTAAAAACGGTGTGGGTCATACCTACTTAATTCAACACTCGGCAGGTTCAGGAAAATCCAACTCCATTACATGGGCGGCTTATCAACTCATAGAAACTTATCCTGAACAAGAAGGATTACCGGGTTCAAAAGGGATTCAGAATCCATTATTCGATTCCGTAATTGTAGTAACCGATAGAAGGTTACTAGACAAACAGCTTCGTGAAAACATCAAAGAGTTTTCAGAAGTTAAAAATATTGTTGCCCCTGCTTTCACTTCTAAAGATTTACGAGACAATTTAGAGCAAGGCAAAAAGATCATCATTACCACCATTCAGAAATTCCCTTTCATAGTAGATGGCATTACAGATTTAAGTGACAAACGATTTGCCGTAGTTATTGATGAAGCACACAGTTCCCAAAGTGGAACAGCCGCAGGTAAAATGAACCAAGCCATGGGTATGGGGCAAAATGAAGAGGAAGAAGATGCGCAAGACAAAATATTAAAAGCCATGCAAGCCCGAAAAATGAAGGGCAATGCTTCATATTTAGCTTTTACAGCCACCCCAAAAAATGCTACGCTAGAACGTTTTGGAACCCAACAAGAAGATGGTTCATTTAAACCTTTCCACTTGTATTCTATGAAACAAGCCATTGAAGAAGGGTTTATTTTGGATGTTTTAGCGAACTATACCACTTATAAAAGCTATTACGAAATAGAAAAGTCTATAGAAGATAATCCACTATTCGATACCAAAAAAGCACAAAAGAAACTGCGTGCATTTGTAGAGCGAGATAAACGCACCATTGCCACCAAAGCTGAAATTATGATGGAGCACTTTATTAGTAAAGTGTACAACACCAAAAAGCTGAAAGGAAAGGCAAAAGCCATGGTAGTAACACAAAACATTCCATCAGCAATCCGTTATTATCAATCGCTATCCAGAATATTAAAAGACAAAGGCAATCCGTTTAATATTGCAGTCGCTTTTTCTGGTAAGAAACTGGTAGATGGTGTAGAATACACAGAAGCAGATTTAAATGGCTTTGGAGACAAAGACACCCGCGATAAATTTGACACGGACGAGTACCGTATTTTGGTAGTAGCTAACAAATACTTAACAGGTTTTGACCAACCTAAGTTATGTACTATGTATGTAGATAAGAAATTGCAAGGTGTTCTCGCGGTGCAAGCTTTAAGTAGATTAAACCGAGCAGCAGATAAGCTAGGAAAGAAAACAGAAGATCTGTTCGTTCTAGATTTCTTCAACAAAGTAGATGACATTAAAGCTTCATTTGATCCTTTTTATACCTCTACTTCTTTAAGTGGTGTAACAGATATTAATGTATTGCACGAAATCAAGGGATCTCTAGATGATGTAGCTGTTTATGAATGGTCAGAAGTAGAATCATTTGTAGAAAAGTATTTTGAGGGTGTAGATGCACAACAACTCAGTCCAATTATTGACACAGCAGCCAATCGTTTCAACCAAGAATTGGAATTGGAAGATGATGAAAAAGCAGACTTCAAAATTAAAGCCAAACAGTTTGTAAAAATCTATGGACAAATGGCTTCCATCATGCCTTATGAGGTATTGGAGTGGGAAAAGTTGTTTTGGTTCCTGAAATTCTTAGTTCCTAAATTGATTGTGAAAACCAAAGAGGACGAACTCATTGATGAATTGTTGGAATCAGTTGATCTGTCCACGTATGGTTTGGAACGAACAAAACTGAATCACACCATTGGCTTAGATGATTCTTCAACGGAATTGGACCCACAAAATCCAAATCCAAGAGGAGCCCATGGCGGAGATGAAGAAAAAGACCCGCTAGAAGAAATCATAAGAACTTTCAATGAAAGATGGTTTCATGGTTGGGATGCAACACCAGAGGATCAAAGAGTGAAATTTGTCACGCTGAGCAAGCATATTCAGGCACATCCTGATTATCAAACCAAGGTAGCGGAGAATAGCGACACGCAGAATCGAGAAATTGCCTTCAAAAAGATATTAGATGATGTAATGCGAGAGCAACGTAAAAAAGAACTGGACTTGTATAAACTCTATGCAAAAGACGACTCTTTCTATCAAGCTTTCTTTGATACTATGAAACGAATGGTTGATAACCCAGGTTTGGGTCAATCGAGATAGATAATAGCCAACGCATGTTCAAGAACATTGTAATTACTCACAGGTTTTCGTTTGCTTTTTGTGTTCGTGAACCTAAAGGTTTCTCCTTACTGCGTTTGCGGCAGCGCTTTCTCGCCAACGCTAAAAACAAAATGAATAAAATAAAATCAGCATACATCAAAGAACTGAGGTAAAAACCAACGAGAATCTATTTAACTTAAGAAGTATATAATTAATTACGTTTGAATAGCAACTATGTTAATAAGACAATTCAATCATCTCCTGTAATAATTCTTCAGGAGATAGTTTTTTAGTAAGTCTTTCCAAGTTCTTTTCAGCTTTAGAAACATGACCAAATAAGGAGTGCGATACTCCAATCTTTCTTATAAGATTAATAAAATATTCTAAAGCTATTATGTTCTGATAGCGAACAAACTGATCAGCGTTTAAGTGTGGCACACCTTGACTTTTAACTACGTTGGAGAAATACTTTGCATACATATTGCAAAGTTCGTTATAATTTGTAGCATTGATTGCTTGATTTTGTAGCATGTTAATAAGTGTTTTCAAATTCAAACTAAATAGTAGCTTTACAGCTATTTTAGAGCTAAAAAAATTCTACTTTTTATCAAAGACTTATAAGAAACGAAAAAGAACTATTGATACAAGAACTAATTTATATTTACAAATTTTTTACGAATTTAAATGTAATACAAACCTTCAAATCGCTGTTAATCAATATTTTAATCAGTATTGTGAATATTACTCATAATCAGGGGGTCCATGGTTCGAGCCCATGTGGGACCACCTTTAAAGCTTCACTTTTTGTGAAGCTTTTTTGTTTTTACAAACTGAACGCCAACACCTTAACCTCTCTATATTTTACTAATCTTAGAAATAGTTTTCCCTATATAGAGACTCCTGAACTTCTATTAGTTGGCCTGCACCAATTAACCAGCTGATTATCAATAAAAAAACTATATAAAAGCTTTTTTTACATCATTTTACCGAAAATTTACGGCTTTTTTAGACGATTTTATTCTTCCATGAATTTCCTGAAAATTTTAGGTATGAAACAAGAATAAAATTTCCAAAACTCTCTTTTTCTACAACATATAATTCTTATTATTGAAATGACTTTTTATTATTATTGATTCAAACTAAAATTATGTTCAGAAAAATACTTCTACTCATTTTAATCTCAACTACTTTTATTTCATGTTCTTTCAAAACAATAAACTATAGCCATAAGTTTATCACTTTTGATAAAGGAATTGATTTTACAAATACATCTGGGGATTGGTTGCTTAACACGGTGAAATTACCAGAACATAGGAATTCAAATTCAGAAGAAATTATTTTTGAAACGTTTTCAAAGTGGACTAAAAACAAAGTGACTAAAAGATTAAAAATGGCAGATAAAAAAGGAAAAAAACACTTTTTAAATATACCAAATAAGCCAAGCCTACAAGAATTAGAACTGATTAATAATACTACAAATTATAAGTACATCATAAATGTTTATTCAGAAAAAGATATTGATAGAAATATGTCTAGAGATTCAGAGATTTCTATAGATATATATGACATAACTCATAAAAAGCTAATGCTTAGTCAAAAAGTTTTTGGATTTCTGGATAAAGTAAATGGGAATGGTATTGCTAATGGAGTCAATTTTATTCCTGAAATGATGCCTCAATTAATAAAAA
Source organism: Tenacibaculum sp. SZ-18 (assembly GCF_002813915.1). Taxonomy (NCBI): domain Bacteria; kingdom Pseudomonadati; phylum Bacteroidota; class Flavobacteriia; order Flavobacteriales; family Flavobacteriaceae; genus Tenacibaculum; species Tenacibaculum sp. SZ-18. The sequence goes on from NZ_CP019335.1 coordinate 100,802, forward strand.
AAGGATTAAAGAACATAGAACGGAATTCTAAATTTTAACATTTTTAAGATAAAGTGATAAAAACTAAACTAAAAATCTTTTTGGAACATAACATCCAAGTTAATTTCTTCATCAAATTTCTTTTTGTTATAAATCGTATTAACCTTTTGAGTATAACTGTTAAATACCATTATAATCTTATCTACTTGTTCATTTACTTGGTTGGGTTGGATAGCAGGGATAAGTGTCATATCCTTCAAACGAAGAGCCTCGTTCCTTAAAACATTGTAACGTGCATTTAAAGAATTTGTTTTTAAATCCTCAATTTTTAAACTATCTTTTATATTCTTTATGAATTCATTTAGTTCAATAGCCATATCTAAGGCTTCATTTGGACTTGTATTATTGAATTGATTTAGGTAATTACTCAAATTATCGTATTGCTGCCAGTCTTGAACTTTTTTTTGAGCTAGATTTGATAAGATGTCAATGCCTCTTCTTTTAACAGGAATTTGCATCCCAGTCTTTTTGGGAACTTTTTCAGTATTTTGAATAGTCTTTTTGCAACTGATTAATACAGTTACACCCAGAAATAAGAAAAATATTTGTCGAATCATAAATCATTAAAATACGAAACAAAAATACATCTTTTCATTACTTAGTTCCTAAAGATAAAGTTAAAGGTTAAAAATCAGGATGTTGAAACTTAATTTTGATAATAGTTAAAAAATAACAAAACAATTTTACGAATTTTTAAATTTATTAACTTTGCCATAGTCTGAAAATATATATTTACAAATGGCAGAAACGATTTTAATACTTGGTGCATGTGGTCAAATTGGGACTGAATTAACGCAAAGCTTGAGATTAATTAACGGTAATGAAAATGTAATAGCTTCTGATATTAGATATGGAGAAGATTCATTTGTAAAAGAAGGTCCTTTTGAAATTATAGATGCAACTGATAGGGATACAATCTTAGAGGTGATAAAGAAATATGAAATTACTCAGGTTTATTTAATGGCTGCTATGTTATCTGCGACTGCCGAGAAATATCCTCAGAAAGCTTGGGAGTTAAATATGAATTCATTATTGATCATTTTAGAATTAGCAAGAGAAAAACAAATTCAAACTGTTTATTGGCCTAGTTCAATTGCTGTTTTTGGACCAGCTTCACCAAAAATAAACACACCTCAAGATACCATTATGAATCCAACTACGGTTTACGGGATGAGCAAATTGGCTGGTGAACATTGGTGTAATTATTATCATAAAAAGTTTGGAGTAGATGTTAGAAGTTTACGTTATCCAGGTATTATTAGTTGGAAAACAAAACCAGGAGGAGGAACTACCGATTATGCTGTAGATATTTATTTTAAATCGGTTGAAGACGGAACATACGAATGTTTTCTGGATAAAGATACTGAGCTTCCAATGATGTATATGAAAGATGCAATTGATGCAACAATTCAAATTATGCAGGCAAACTCCAGTGATATTAAAGTTAGAACTTCATATAATGTAGCTGCAATTAGCTTTACACCCGATCAAATTACTTCTGAAATAAAAAAGCATATAAGTGAATTTGAAATTAGTTATAAACCTGACTTTCGTCAGGACATAGCAAATAGTTGGCCACAAATCATTGATGATTCTAAAGCAAGAATAGACTGGAATTGGTCTCATAAGTTTGATTTAGAATCAATGACAAAAGAGATGTTAAAAAATATTCAATCTAGTATGATGAGCATGTAATCTGTAATGTAAGTTTTTACTATTTATTGCGTCTTAGTAGTTGTGGAAGATAAGTTAGATATGAAAGAAGTAATTGAAAATAGTTTAGAAAGTAGTATTTCTTACGAAAAATATAGAGAGTTAGTTAGCCATTTATTAAAGGAGCATAAATCTACAGGGCCGAATCAATCAGAGGCGTTATATAATTATAGCTTATTGAATGATAGGAGAATGAAAAGATTGGATAAAACATCTAAACTAAGAGAAGATACTATCGAGTTTGTTAAAAGTATTGAAAAGTCTCAAACTTGGTTGGTTTTAACAGAAGGTTGGTGCGGAGATGCTGCTCAAAATTTACCTGTGTTGAGTAAGATGGCAGATGAAAGTGAAAAAGTTGATCTGAAGTTAGTGTTAAGAGACGATAATCTCGAGCTAATGGATGAGTTTTTAACAAATGGAGGAAGATCAATACCAAAGTTGATAGCTTTAGATAAAGATAAAAACGTATTGTTTACTTGGGGACCAAGACCTTCGTTAGCTACGAAAATGATTGCTGATTATAAAGAAGAAAATGGTGTAGTAGATGCTAAAGTAAAAGAAGATCTTCAACGATGGTATAATAAAGATAAAGGTGTGAATGTTCAAGAAGACATCATTGCTTTATTATCGAACTAAATTTAAATAAAGGTTATGTTATAAAAACCATCTAGTTCTTAACTAGGTGGTTTTTTGTTTATCTATATTTGCCAAATGGTAGTAGAATTTGAAAAATTATCCGAAGAGGCTAAACTATGGATTTATCCATGTAATCGTAAATTTTATCCACAAGAAATTGAACCATTGAAAGAAAAACTAACTTCTTTTTTGAATACATGGAATAAATCTTTTGATGGTGATGTTGGGTATCAGGTTTTGTATGATAGATTTATAATTTTTGCCATAGAGGATGAAATTAAATTAACTAACCAAAATCTTGATGAACAAGTTGCTTTTATTCTAAAACTACAAATTGAATACGAGGTTGAGTTACTTGATAAAATGAATGTATGTTTTAAGCAAGGAGAGTTTGTTCAATATAAAGATCTCAAAGAGTTTAAAAAATTACTTAAAAATAAATCCGTAAATGCCAAGACTATCGTATTTGATAACCTCGTTCAAACCAAATATGATTTAGAACACTTCTGGGAAGTGCCAATCACAGATAGTTGGTATAATCGATTCTTATAGGGATTTCCTTAAAAGAAAGAAAAACCGATACCTAATGAAATACTATCTAAATTTCCATTCTCAAATTCTGCAATTTTCTTTCGGTGATAATCAACTCTAATTAATCCATTCCAACTACTAGAACTAAAACTCATAATTCCAAGCCCTAGTTTGTAATAATTACCATTGCTAAAGTTATTTGAAGGTCTCCACATTCTTCCATAACTAGCATCAATAAAATAGGTGGAACTACTTTTATTGATAAAATTGTAACGGATAGTAGCAAACTGAGGAATAGAATTAATACTATAAGTAAAATGATGATCGTATCCAATGCTCAAACTACCAGACCATCTTTTATCAATTTGATATCCAACTTCAGCTCTTAATAAAATAGATTTTGGAGTTATAAAAGGTCCATTTCCATCTTCTCCAAAACGATACTGTTGATTGATGCCAAATGTTGTGCCTATGTTTCCAATAAAAAATGGTTGTTTTTCTTTTACCTGAGCTTGAGTATATGAACTGATTGTTAATGCCAAAATAAGTAGTAGTTTTTTCATGTAATTTTTTAAGTTTTCTTCTTTGAAACAACAATTGTTCCAAGTTGAAGTTTGTAACAAAAAAGAAGTTTTACGTCCTATAATTAAAAAAGTTATGGGAGGATATGGAAGTATACAACCAGTTCTAGACAATAACGATAAGTTATTACGAAAGAAAAATTTATTTCGAGATAGAGAGAAGGATTTAAAATCAGAAGAAGGAAAATTGGAATTTGTAAAATGTTCGGATGAGGAATTATCGACTATTAAAACAGAGTTAAAAAAGGAGGCTAATAAAAATATTCTAATCAATATTTTAATGATTGTTTTTGTAAACCTTATAGTGGGGTGTTTTGCAGTCTATTTTATTCAAGAAAATAAAGCTTACAAAAAACGAATTGAAGTTAAAAACCTGAAAATTCAACAAGAACAAATAAAAATATTTTTGAATAAGGGGGATGTTTTCTATAATTCTCAACATTATAAAAATGCTTTGTTTTTTTATAATAAAGCAATCGAGTTATCGCCAAATAAAACGCTGTTAAAATCGAAAATTCAAAATTGTTACCAAATTCGTTGCGAAAGTTTAGGAGTAGATTGTGATAAAGTTAATTAGTGAGTTCCCCAATAAAACCATCAATAGTCTGTGCATTTACTACTGAGAATTCACCAATTTTAGTACGGCGTAATACAGATAAATGTCCACCTGAATTTAAGGCAGCTCCAAAATCATTTGCTAAAGACCTAATATAAGTTCCTTTACTACAAACAACTCTAAATTCTACATTTGGAAAATCAATATTTGTGATTTCAAATTCTCGAATTTCAATTTCACGGGATTTGATTTCAGTAGTTTTTCCTTGTCTGGCTAATTCATACAATCGTTTGCCATCTTTCTTAATAGCTGAGAAAATAGGTGGTTTTTGTTGAATTTTTCCTATAAATTGTTCTGCTGTTTTATGAATTAACTCATCAGTAATATGATCAGTTGGAAAAGTTTCATTGATTTCTGTTTCTAAATCATAACTTGGAGTTGTTGATCCAATAACAATGGTTCCTGTATATTCTTTAATCTGACCTTGATAGGTTTCAATACTTTTTGTTTGTTTTCCAGTACAAATGATTAATAAACCAGTAGCAAGAGGATCTAATGTTCCTGCGTGACCGACTTTAATTTTTTTAATGTCAAATTGCTTACGAATATGCCAACGAAGTTTATTCACTACTTGAAAAGAAGTCCATTCAAGAGGTTTATCGATAAGTAAAACCTTACCGTTTTTAAAATCTTCAACAGTACTCATAATTTAATTTAATAAAGAGTAAATAATTGCAATTACACCAACGATGGTACAATAAATAGAGAAGTAAGAAAGTTTACTTCTTTTTACCAAAGCAATCATCCATTGACAAGCTAATAATCCTGCTACAAAAGCAGCTATAAATCCTGCAGTCATTGGAATAATTTCTGATGATTGAAAATTAATATCACCTCCTAAAATATCTTTAGCAATCTTTCCAAAAATTAAAGGAACAACCATTAAGAATGAAAACTTGGCGGCTTTAGTTCTGTCAATTCCAAGTAAAACAGAAGTAGATATAGTAGCTCCTGAACGTGAAATTCCAGGTAACATTGCAATAGCTTGTGAAATTCCAATAATTACTGAGTTTGTAAAAGAAACGTCTTTATTTGTGTTCTTAGCTTTATCGGCTAGTAAAAGTAATATAGCGGTAATTAAAAGCATTAAACCAACAAATAAAACATTACCATCGAATAATGATTTTAATTGATCTTCGAATAATAACCCTATTATTACAGCAGGAATCATTGAAAGCACAATTTTCGCTGAAAACTTCGTTTGTTCATTCCATTTAAATTGAAATAAACCGTTTAAAATCTCTCCAACTTCTTTTCTGAAAATAACAACAGTACTTAAAGCTGTTGCAAAATGCAATACAACCGTCAAAGTCATGCTTTCCTCAGGAACAGAAGTATCTCCTAAAATTGCCTTAACTAATTCTAAATGTCCGCTAGATGATACAGGTAAAAACTCTGTTAATCCTTGAATAATTCCAAGGATAATAGCTTCAATAATGTCCATGCTTATTTTTTTGGATTCGCTAAAATTGCGTAGATTTCAATTCCTAGTCCGATAATAACTAGTGTAGGAGCCAAGCGAATTCTTCTCCAACTATAAATTTCAGGATTAAATACATTCGGATCATCACTTCCGCCACCTGCCATTAAGATAAATCCTAAAGCGATGACTGCTAATCCAATAAGCATTAACATGTAGTTTCTTTTACCGAATAAAAATTCTGGTTGCTGTGAATTTTTATTTTTACTCATAGTCTAATAATATAATTCGTTGGTTTGTAAATTCAAGAATCTTTGTGTTGCAAAAAATGTGCTAACCCAAGTAATAATAAATGAACTTACTACAATTCCTGAGGCCAAATATACTAAAGATAAATAGTCTTTGGTTAATTCTAGTTCAGGGATGTATTGATCGATATAATAAATAACAAAAGTTAAACATATTAAAGCAATTACAGCTCCTACTAATCCAAGCTTTATGCTTTGCCAAATAAATGGTTTACGAATAAAGTTTTTAGTTGCCCCAACCATTTGCATTGTTTTAATATTAAAACGTTTTGAGTAAATAGATAATCGAATGGAGCTATTAATTAAAATGATAGATACTACGACAAAAAATCCACTAAGTATTAACAGCCAAAAGCTCATTCTTTGAATGTTTTTAGTAAGCTGTTCAACTAGAGGTTTATCATAGGAAACATCAAAAGTATATGCGTTTTTTAAGAATTTTTGTTGAAGTTCCTGCATCTGTTCTGGCGTAACATAGTCGGCATTTAAATGCAAATCAATTCCATTTTTTAAAGGATTACTTCCTAAAAATTCTAAGAAATCTTCACCTAAATCTTTACTGTAAGTTTTTGCTGCTTCTTCTTTAGAAATGAAGTAGAGTTCTTTTGTAAAGGATTCTTTTAAAAGAGATTCTCTAAAACCATTAATTTGTTCTTTGGTTACTTCGTCTTTTAAAAACAAAGACATGACAACTTCTTCTTTAAAATGGTTGGCAACTTTGGTCGATTTTAATAAAATCAATCCTAAAATCCCAATCATAAATAACACGATAGCAATACTTATAATAACCGAAGCATACGATGAGCGTAATCGTCTTTTTTGAAAAGAATCATAAGAATTCGTCATTTACTCGAGTTTTGTTTGGCAATTTACAAATTATTGGTAAAAACTAGTCATTGTTCAAAATGAAAAAAGAGAAGTAAGAGTAAGTTCGCTTCTCTTTTGAGAGTGAAAATTAAGTCAAAAAAATGGGTCTAATATATGAAACAAGTTCCTTTGATTTTTGACTATCTTTAGCTTGGAGCGTCTTGACAAAGTTCAATTAAAACTCCATTGGTAGTTTTCGGATGTAAAAAAGCGACTAACTTATTATCGGCTCCTTTTTTAGGAACTTCGTTTAACACGGTAAATCCTTCTTTTTTTAAACGTTGAATTTCATTTTCAATATCGTCAACAGCAAAGGCAATATGATGAATTCCTTCACCTTTTTTTTCTATAAATTTTGCAATTGGGCTGTCAGGTGTTGTAGCTTCTAAAAGTTCAATTTTGTTAGGTCCAGATTTAAAAAAAGAAGTTTTAACACCTTCGCTAGCTACTTCTTCAATTTTATAATGTGCTTCTCCTAACAAGGCTTTAAATAATGTATTTGATTGTTCGATGCTTTTTACAGCAATTCCGATGTGTTCTATTTTGTTCATGGGGTAAAAATAAAAAATCTATAAACGATAGTCTATAGATTTTCAATTTCAATTTCCTTGGCCAATACAAGAAGTACATCTGTTTTATTTATTAACGATAGTATTTGTACAGTTAACGCTTTGAGCTGTTCATGGGAAGTGCAAAATCCCCAAATTTGATGAATGAACTGGGTAAAATCTTCTTTCGGATCGTATTTGAACTGTTTTGTTTGGTAGATAATATGTAATAACTGATGAATAAGTTGTGAGGCATTATCTAACTTTTCTTTGTGTTGTTGATAAAGACTCCATAAATTTTCTTGAGCTCCAGTTAATAAACTTGCAGAAAACCTATATAATTCCTTTCGCTTATTTCGAGCATCTTCTGGTAAAAAGGTGGTAAGTTCTCCTCGTTTTACAGCAAATTGGGAGGATTCAGGAATGCTTAATTGTTGTAACATTTCTTCTGTTTCTGTTAACCAATTTTTTAAAGTAGAAGTACTGGTACTGCTCTTCTTTTCTAATAAGTTTACAATATTCGAAATTTTACCTAATTGTAATTCTAGGCTATTTACGATTTTAGTAGTGGACTTTCTCATGATTATTCTGGCAATAATTTAGAACTTCTATTTCCATTATCATCTTCCGAAGTATGCCATTCTAAACCTTCTTCGTTTAAAGTCATTTTAATTTGAATCAAGTTTTCTGGTTTTATTTCTTGTAACTTGTAACTCTCAACAATTACCTTTGGTTCTTGTTTTACAGGTTGTTTTGGTTTAATTTGGCTTGCTTGGTTTTCCGATATTCGATTGATCAAAGCTGGAGCATCAATTTTTTCATTTGAAATTGCCATGAATTGCTCTGCGATTTTAGCAGCATATAATTGCAAAGAACTAGTTTCATCATTTGTAGCTTTAATTAATTTCTCTAAAGATTCTACCTCATTATTAATCGCCGCTTTTAACCTAACGGAAGTTTTTCTATCGAAAGATGTTCTTTGGGTGACGTCTTTTAAAATACTATACGTTTGTGCACTGAATTCAATATTATCAATAGGTTGATAATCTTTTTGGTATTTAGTTTCTAGTTCACCAATAGCTACAGGAATTGTTAATTCAATATTTTGTGCTCTTAATCTTGGAATAGAAAAATGTTTTAATAAATCATGCTGAGCAAATTTCTGGGCAATTTCTAATGATTTTAAATCAGAAATCATTCTTGCTTCGGTTAAACTTGTGGCAATACTCCCGATATATTCATGTAAGTTAATCATGATGTAAGTTTTTAAATTAATTGATGAGAAGAAGAGTTTGAAAAGGTCATTCATAAAAGCAGAACAACCTTTTAAAATTTGTATTAAGCTACAGCAGCGATGCTATCTTCAAGCATGTCCAAAATTCTGCTTAATCCTTCTGGTAATTCATCATTTACCGCTTTTACTTTCACTCCTAAATTGTAAGTTTTATCAACTTTTACTCCTTGAGAAGTGTTTCTTTTATACGAAGCAGAAGCCTTAAAGTTTACAATTTTGTAATTGATTCCTAACTCTGCACTAGCAGCAAATTCCGATGAAACATTACTTGTTTCTGTAGAACTTAAACGAGCATTAAAGTCAATGTTTACTTCATCAATTCGGATTGATGGAATGGTTAACATAGTTAAAAACGGAACTTTAATTTCGATTTCGCTGTCAATAAAATTTGATATTACGTCTGTATTTGCTGGTAAACCTTCATCTTGAAGTTCTTGTGATGTTTTTCCTTTATGTGGATTCGGAACAGATTTCTTGTATTGGAAATCTACATAACGTAATTCATCTGGTTTTGTAGGATCTGCATCTTTTTCAAACCCTACTTCTTTAATAAAGTTTACGGTTGCCATTGAAGCTGCAGTTTGCGCTTGAATAGCTGCCTGTAATGGTCCCCCAACGTATACATTAAAATCTAAGCTATTAAGCTCAGGTACTAAATTTGGCATAATTAATAGTTTTTAGATGTTACCTACTCTTTTTATCTGGCTTTTCGGTTTCCGCCATTGATTTTGTATTTCGAAATAGCGATGGCAAAGATTTGTAAAAGAATTAGTTTGGTTGGTAGTAGAAAAACTGGAATTCAAAAGGTTGTATTCAGTAAGATTCTTGAGTGTTTTTCTTGTATAAAAAAGAGGAAAACTTTTGGATACATTTATTCGAGAAATTGTAGCCGCGAAATGAATTTCTATTTAGTTGGTGGAAATAAATTTGAGAAATAAATATTTTATAATATCTAAACCATAATTTCTTTGTAGTTTTAAACCAAATAATTGCTATCTCTATTTCATGCTATGAACCTAAATGGAGGTAATTATTCAAAACTAATTTTATTAATATTAATTTTTAATTATGAAAACAATTAAAATTGTTTCACTTGCCTTATTGGTAAGTGCGGTATCTTTTATTGGATGCCAAAAAGATGAAGACACTGTTAATACAAATGTTGAAGAAGCTTCAGTGGAAAGACCTTGGAATGCTTTAATGTACAAAGATATGATTGGTATGCTGGAGCATTATGATAAAACCAGAAAACCTGTTTTAGAGAATGCTTTAGGTTTTGAAGACACGAGGATTAACTATTATTCTATTGAAACTTTAGAGAATTACATCAAATATGTAAAACAGTTATCTAAAGAAAAAGGTATTGAGTTTACAGGAATTAATTTTGTTTCTGGTGCGTATCCTGAGAATACAGATCATGGTGTTCCTAATTATCAGAACATAATGTTAATGCCAACAACAAACATAAACGGAAAGAATATAGCATTTGATCCGGTACAATCTTCAAAAGAACAAGTTATCACTATGAAGGAAATGTTTGCTCATTATGGATATAACTGGGTGTACGATAGTAAAGAAGATTATGAGAACAGAAATATTGTGAATAAAAGACTTCGAGAGAATTATGTAAAAAGGAGCAGTGCTGAAGATTTGGAGAGTAGTGCAGGAAATAGAGGGCATTTAGCACCTCCTTTCGAGTAATTTGTATTAAAATTTCAAGAGAAGTAAGTATAATTATTTGTTTTATATTAATATGTAGATATATGAAAATCCCTTACAGTAAAAGGGGTTTTTCCTGCGATTTTGTTTTGAAGTTATTAAGTTCTTTGAGCAAGAATTAAAGAGTTTGTTTTATGTAAAAAAAATGCTTGTATTTTTGAATTTATTAAATAACTAAACTTTAACTAAAATGAAATCGTTACTACGTAAACTTTGTAAATTTTTTGGAATCATTACAAATGATGGTCCAGATGTAACAAAACCAAAAAGATTATTAACCTATAAGGAAATCGTTACTATGCTTCATGAGTATGATAGAACCCGATTTGAGTTATTGGTAAATGGATTAGGTTTTGAGGATACTCGGATTAATACATTTGATTTTCAAGAGTTGAAAAACTATATGAATTATATGGAGAAGGAAGCTAAGGAAAAAGGAATAAAATTAAAAGGAATTAGTTTCATCAAAGGTGTTTATTCAAAGGAGAATGCTCCAAAAGAGGAAGTTAGAAGTTACGAGAATCTTTTATATATTCCCACGAGTATTGTAAATGGTAAAGAAGTTCAAGTAGATGTTTTAAATTCTTCCAGAGAGAAATTAATAACATTTAAAGAAATACTTGAAAAATATAATTATGAATGGCGTTATGATAACAAGGAAAACTTTAAGTTGAAATCGAGTAAAAAAGAAGAAGTAAAAACTTCTTTTAAAACTATGATGATGCGTGATGGATTTACTGAAGAAGAAAGTAGTGCTGGAAATTATGGACACTTATCACCTCCATTGAATTAAAAATTTTTAAAGTGCAATGAAAATTGAATATATTGAGTTACTATTACAAGTATTAACAGCCCTTCTTAGCTTATTTTATTTTGTAAAATATAATGGAAGATTTTTATTTATACTAACAATTCTGACCGTTCTTTCAGCTATAACAGAACTTATTGGAGCTTACAGGATAAGTATTAATAAAACTGCTTTTTCGATATATCATTTTTATTCTTTTTTTCAGTTTAGTATCATGACTTTTATGTATTTAAAACTGATTAGAGATAAAAGAAAAGAAAAGTTATTTGTGATGTTACCAGTAATATTCATATCGCTATGGTTAGGTGTTTTTTATAGAAGTAGTTTGTTTTCTTATTTGATTATAATTATTGCGATTTCCGTAAGTATTTATGTTTTTCTATACCTAAGAGAGCTTTTATTATCAGATAGAATACTTAATTATAAAGAATTATTACCTTTTTGGATTTCAGTAGGATTTCTAGTTTATTATTTGCCTTCGATTCCTTTTTTTACTCTTTATAAGTATATGCAAAATAGAGGCCTTTTCTTCATTTTACATATATTAATTATATTAATGAACTTATTTATAATTTATGGATTGATATGGAGCAAGAAGGAAAAGAAGTACTTATAATCTCTACTATAATAATAACGTTAATTGTACTTTTTTTAATTGTACTTTTTACAATATTTCAGCGCCGAAAAAATCAGTTACTAACTGAAAAGGCAGAAGAGAAAAAACGGTTCGAAAATGAAATTGCCGAAACGCAAATAGAAATTAGAGAAGAAACGTTAAGAAATATAAGTTGGGAGTTGCACGATAATATCGGGCAACTTCTCACTTTAGCAAAAATTCAATTGCAAAATGCTACCCCCGATAATTTGAACGATATTTCAGAAACTATCACAAAAAGTTTAAATGAAATTAGATCCTTGTCTAAACTGATTAACCCAGAGTTTATAAACAATATCAAGTTTAAAGAAGCTGTTGCTTTAGAAATCGAACGATTTAATCGTTTAAAGTTTATTGAAGCTTCGTTAACTGTTACCGGAGAGGAAAAGGAAATTGATCAAAAGCATGGAATTATAATGTTTAGAATTCTACAAGAGTTCTTTTCAAATACTATTAAACATGCAAGAGGATCAAAATTAGATGTCATCCTAAACTTTAAAGAAGATGTCTTAGAAATAACCGCAAAAGATAATGGAGTTGGATTTAATATTGACGAAGCAAATAACAAAGGAATTGGTATTCAAAATATCAAAACCAGAGTTGAATTAATCAATGCAAAAGCTGATTTAAAATCGATTCCAAATAAGGGTACTACTTTAAATATTTATTACTACATTTATACATTATAATCGCCTTCATATAAAAATTGTAACCTAACTTATCTAACAAAAATGAAATATTCAGTTGTCGTTGTAGACGATCATACGCTTTTATCTCAGGCTATTGAGGGCATGGTGAATACTTTCGATAAATTTAAAGTATTGTACACTTGTAAAAATGGAGGTGAAGTGCAAGAAAAATTTACTGCATCACCCCGAAACATTCCTGATATTGTTCTAGTAGATGTGAATATGCCAGTTATGAATGGTATAGAAACTACTGAATGGATAGTAGCGAATTATCCAAATGTAAATGTACTAGCATTGTCTGTTGAAGATGCTGATGGTACAATCTTAAAAATGCTAAAAGCAGGTGCTATTGGGTATTTGTTAAAAGACACGAAAAAGGAAGTCCTAGAAAAAGCATTAATGGAAATTATGGAAAATGGATTTTACCATACCAAAAATGTAACCAACTTACTCTTAGAATCAGTTTCAGGAAAAAATGCTAATAAACATGTCAACTTTAAAGAAAACGAAATCAAATTCATGCGGTTAGCTTGTTCAGAACTGACTTACAAGGAAATTGCAGAGAAAATGTTTTTAAGTCCGAAAACTATAGATGGTTATAGGGACAGTTTATTTACAAAATTAAATATTCGCAATAGAGTTGGTTTGGTAATGTATGCTATAAAAAATAAGATTTACATGCCCTAGTATACTTCGTACTACTCAAAATAAAAAGTCGCCATATTACAGAGTTGTTTTAAAATAGTTTTGTAACAGGCGACTTTTTATTTTATTCAATACTTCTGAAGACTTGTTTAACCTCTAATTCAATATTTATCAATAAATTTGCAGCATGGAAGAAACGAACAGGCAACGAAAAATTGCAGCATTATTACAGAAAGATTTAGTTGATGTACTTCAACGTGCTGCTCAAAACGGAATGAAAGGAGTGATTATCTCAGTATCTAAAGTTTCAGTAACGGCAGATCTTGGGGTAGCAAAAGTATATTTAAGTGTTTTTCCTTCAGATAAAAGAGATGAAATTATTGAAGGAGTAAAATCTAATACACCATTAATCCGTCATGAAATGGCACAACGTACGAGAAATCAATTAAGAAGAATGCCTGAATTATTATTTTTTGGTGATGATAGTTTAGATTATATCGAGGAAATTGATAAATCGTTAAACGGAGAAGACGAAAACCCAATTAAAAATCCAAATATTTTACCACGCAGACAAAAACGCTAAATTTTACTGTAACTCTTATATTGCTATATATTTAAACGCGAATTGAATTTTTCTTTTTACATAGCCAAACGATATTTAAAATCAAAAAGCAGCACAAATGCTATTAATATCATTACTTTGATTGCTATGTTTGGAGTAATTGTTGGTACCATTGCTTTATTCATTATACTTTCTGGTTTCTCAGGTTTACGAACATTTAGTTATTCATTATTAAATGCTTCAGATCCTGATATTAAAATTTCACCAATTACAGGAAAGACTTTTAATTACGATCAAAAAATTGATGAAGAGTTAATTTCTAACACGAACATTGTTTCATTTTCTAAAGTAGTAGAGGAACGTGTTTTTTTAAAGTATAAAGACAAAAGCCATATTGCTCATATTAAGGGTGTAGATAATAATTATACAGAAATTGTTGCATTAGATTCGTCTTTGGTAATAGGAGAGTGGGTTGATCCTGAGTTTAGAAATACTGCAGTTATAGGAAGTGGAATTTCATACAAATTATCACTTCGAATCTTCAACATGACCGATCCGTTAAAAATATTTGTTCCTAAGCCAGGAAAAGGGATGTTAAATGCGGCAAATGCTTTTCGATCTGCGAATGTTCAAATTATTGGAGTGTATTCGGGATCGGAAGAGTTTCAGAATAAATATGTTTTTACGGAACTTGAAGTTGCTCAACAATTATTGAATTACGAACCAAATCAAGTTTCAGCGGTTGAGATTAAATTAAGAAATGCAGACAAGGTAGATGACGAAGCTGCAATTTTACAACAAAATTTGGGTGATTCTTTTAAGGTTCAAACCAGAGCCGAATTAAATGCTTTAATTTATAAGGTGATTAATACCGAGAATTTTGTTTCTTATTTAATATTTACATTAATTGTAATTATCGCTTTATTTAATGTTATTGGGGCAATAATCATGATGATTATTGACAAAAGAAAGAATTTAAAAACTCTTATAAATTTGGGCGCAACACTAAAAGATATTAAGCGAGTATTCGTTTTACAAGGTTTTTTGCTCTGTCTTTTTGGTTTAGTTATAGGTCTGTTTTTGGCTGTGATACTTGTACTTATTCAACAGCAGTTTGGAGTATTTATGATTACACAGAATATCCCTTACCCTGTAGAATTCCAATGGTCTAATTTCTTTATTGTAATTTTAACAATTACAATATTAGGATTTATTGCAGCTAAAATTGCAAGTTCCAGAATAACAATCGATTTTGTTTCAAAATAATTATTACGGTATATATTAGATTCTTTACCGCTCTAATTTTAGTATTATTTTTATCATGTAAATCAACATACAGCAATCCAAAAATCGCTGAATTTGAAAACAATCCTTTTAAGGTTTTAGATAGTTTAGAGTTTATCAAAAGAAGGATTTTTTGCTATTGAAACAGTCAGTGATTTGAAACTTAAAAGCGATCTAGGGGCAAAATATTACGTTCCAAGAGTTAGTAAAAGTTCTAATTTAAGTCCAAGTCTTAGTATCTATAGATCTGATCTTAAAAAAGAGGTTAAAAATTCTGTTAACCTTAAAGATTATTTCAACTTTTACATTTTAAAGAAGGAAAAGTGGAATCGAAAAAAGTTCAATTATAAGTTAGTTAAAGCTAAGCATAAACTTTACGACGAAATTTATGTTATAAATTATATTAAAAGGTTTAAACTTAACGAACAAATAGAAAAATCAGATAATTTAATTGTTTACAACAATGTGGGCTATACAATATCATATGTTGCTGAACGGGAGGCTTATTACCAAAGATTTCCAGAAGTTGAAAAGATGATAAATTCGTTTCGTATACTAGATTAATTCATACGATAAATAGAAAAACCGAACTTGCATTAAAGTGTTAGTTCGGTTTTTAATGTTGTTTAATTTGATACATGTTTCTTTTTAGTGATCTCTTAAATGGAAGACGAGATTTACTTTATGTTTCATTTATCAAAGAAAAGTCTAATTAATCTTTTAACTTGGTATTGTTTTAATTAACTGACATGTCCAAGATACAATCTATTTCGCTTTAACTATTGAAAATTAGCTGTTTATAAGTTTGTTTTTCGTTGAAGGGTTCACAAATTTCGATAAAAGGCGAACCTATCCCATTTCAGGTATACTAGTGTTACCAAACTTTGCGTGAATTTCATCAAACGCACTAAATACATCAGCAGGATCATCAGAGGTTACTAACTTTAAACGGTACTCTTTAAAATGAGGAATTCCTTTGAAATAATTGGTATAATGCCTTCTTGTTTCAACAACTCCTAAATGTTCACCTTTCCAATCAATAGACATTTGTAAATGACGTCTCGCAACATCAATACGTTCGGCTATTGTTGGTTTAGGTAAATGTTCACCGGTTTTAAAGAAGTGCTTTACTTCATTAAAGAACCAAGGGTAACCGATAGAGGCTCTACCAATCATTGCCCCGTCTAATCCATATTTGTCGCGCATTTCCATTGCTTTTTCTGGAGAATCAACATCACCATTTCCAAAAACAGGAATATGCATTCTAGGATTATTTTTTACATCGGCAATTGGTTTCCAATCAGCGCTTCCTTTATACATTTGTGCTCTAGTTCTTCCGTGAATTGAAATTGCTTTGATACCAACATCTTGTAATCGTTCTGCAACTTCTACAATCCTTATTGAATCATGATCCCAACCCAAACGGGTTTTTACAGTAACCGGTAAGTCGGTATGTTTCACCATAGCTTCTGTAAGTTTTACCATTAAATCGATATCTTTTAAAATTCCTGCACCAGCACCTTTAGAAACGACTTTTTTTACTGGACATCCAAAATTAATATCAATAATATCTGGTTTGGTTTTTTCTACGATTTCTATGGAACGTAACATAGAATCCATGTTTGCTCCAAAAATTTGTATTCCTACCGGACGCTCCTTTTCGTAGATGTCTAATTTAATAACACTTTTTGCTGCATCACGAATTAATCCTTCAGAAGAAATAAATTCAGTGTAAACTACATCTGCACCATTTTCTTTACATAATGCTCTAAAAGGAGGGTCACTCACATCTTCCATTGGTGCTAATAACAATGGAAAATTAGGAAGTTCTATGTTGTCTATCTTTACCATAATTCAAAATCGATGCAAATTTACGATTTATATTATTACTAGCAATTTTTAGTTAAGTTATTGAAATATAGTTTGTTTTAAATTACTCTTTTGTTTGATTTGTTCCTTTTTTAAGATAGAATTTATCGTGTATTTGTGTTAATCTTTTCGCGTTTTAATATTAGTTAAAGTTTCTCGTCTACAGTATCTTTCTAAGCTAAAGAGTAGACTATTTTGAAAAAGTATAATTGGGCAATTTTAGGTTGCGGATGGATTGCGGAAATTTTTGCAAGTGATTTAAGAACATTAGATAATGCAGTGTTATATGCTGCTGCGTCAAGGAATATTGATAAAGCGAAAAGATTTGCTAAGGATTTTGGTTTTCAAAAAGCTTTTGGAAGTTATGAGGAAATGTTACAAGACGAGAATGTCGATATTGTTTACATCGCTTCTCCTCACAGTTTTCACTACAAACACACGATTATGTCGTTGAAATATAAGAAAGCGGTTATGTGCGAAAAAGCTTTTGCAATTAATAGCAAGGAGGTTAAAAAAATGATTAAAACGTCGAAACAGGAACATACGTTTTTAATGGAGGCATTTTGGACAAGATTGGTTCCAACGTTTCAAAGAGTTTTATCAATTATTGAATCAAAAGAGCTTGGAGATTTAAAAATGGTTCAATCTGATTTTATGTTTCATGCTCCGTTTGATGAACGAAGTAGGTTGTATGATTTAAATTTAGGAGGTGGAGCTTTACTTGATATTGGTATTTACCCAGTTTTTACAGCCCTACAAACTCTAGGAAATCCAGAAAATATAGTCGCGAATGTAATTAAAAGTCCAACAGGCTCTGATCAGCATATTGATATTATTTTTGAATATAATGAAGACAGAAGAGCATATTTGAGAGCAGGATTTATGAACGATGCTCCAAACTTTTCAATTTTTCATTTTGAAAAAGGTACGGTCCAAATATCAAGAGAAATGAATTGTCCGATTTTAATTAAAACAGAGGAAGGAATTCAAGAATTAAAAGAAGATGATGGGGCAGGATTTGGATATTATTTTGAAGCTTCCCATGTTATGGAATGTTTAGATAAGGGCTATATCGAAAGTCCGATATTAACTAATCAATTTAGTTTAAATTTGATTCAAACTTTAGATGAGATTAGAGAAAAAATAAATGTAGTTTACCCTAATCATGATTAGCGTAAACTACATTTGAGTACAGGGATTACTCGCTAAAAAACTCTTACAATGTTAAATCCAAATGCAATATCTCCGTTAGCATTACTAATAAATCCGGGTTCGTTTGTAGATTGTGCATTTGTAAATAATAATTGAAATACATGTCCGCCAGTTTCTATATCAACACCAAAAGTATATGGATTGTAGTAGATTGATTTTGGGTGTCTGTTAAAATTATGCACATATTCAGCATTGAAACTAATACGCTTACTTAACTTTAAACGTCCCCCAATTCCCATAGCGAATTGATTGTGATTCAGTTCAAATGTTTCTTCTAGAATTTGTAAGTTCTCTCTAATATATGTTGGAGCTAACTCTAAAGATAGGTTCTTTGAAATTCTTCGAGATGCTAAAAATTGTAGTGCATAACTAAATCTATCTGCATCCTTTAAACGATAGTTGCTAAACTGACTATTGCTTAGTTCTGCATTAATATTTACAGTACCATATGCAGCTAAATTCATCGGAAAAGAACTTGATTGTCTAGCTACTCTAACTTTACTTGCTAAAGCAACTGTTTTTTCAAAAGATTCTCTACTGATGCTAAATTGTATTCCATCAAAAAAACTATACAGTAATTCTATTTTTGTGTTTGCAAAATCCAAACCTAGAAAAGTATCCAAACCATCTTTTAAGGGGCCAAATCTGTGTGAAACAATTAAATATAATTCTCCTTTAGCGGCAATTTTTGTTGATTGTAAATTTCCGATTTTAAGTGTTTTGAATGCTGGCAGCTCAAACTGGGTTAGGTTTTTATCATTTTTATCTGTTGATTTTTTATCTTTTTTAGCTAAATCATCAAGCTCATCTAACAAATCATCTTGGGAAAGAACTGTTGATGTGCTAATAGACAAAACAAAGCAGAAAAATAAGGTTAGTCTTTTAAAATGCATTGGTTTAGTTTTAATTCGTTTAGTAAGTCGTCGTAGCCTATAATAATTCCTTTAATTTTTACAGTTTGACTTTCCTTAAGTTTTTGTGTTGATTGTACATCAGTGAATTGACAAAATACCATTTCATCAATAATAATTCCTTCATCGTTAATAGAAGATACTTTTCCTTCTATTAAAACAACTTTACTGTTGAGTTTATCAGCACTTTTAGATAATTTTAAAAGTAAATCTTTTGATGATCCTTCGAATGAAATTTCAATATCTTCTGTTGTATCAGCTTTTTTGAAAACATAATTATATCCAAAAAAACCAACGATTAATATAAAGGAGACGAGAATAAGTTTGTTATAATTTTTCAGTAAATTCATAGTTGATTTCAATAGTTACTTCTTGTGCAATCTTACGTCGTAAAAGACTTGGTATTTCAATATTAAAATCTCCTGGAAGAACCACGAATTTGGAAACAAGAATGATTTTTTCTCCCACTTTAGATATAGTCCCTTTAGCTTCCATTTCTTTATCAATTCCCCGAATATTAAGTGTTCCTTTGATAATAATCTCTTTTGAATTTTCAAGTTCACTTACTTTAATATTTTGAACATATCCTCTAAATGTTGCTTTTGGAAATTCTGCTGAATCCATAAAGTTTTCATTAAAATGCTCTTGCATTAATGCCAGTCGAAATTTAAATGCACTTATAAAAAGTTGTGAAGCGATTTTTCCTTCATTGGTTAAAATTGCACTTGTGCTTTTGTTTAACGCTTGTACAGGTTCGAAAGCTTTTACAGATGCTCTAAAACCGGTAGTACCAGTTCTGGTAAAATATTTTTGTGCAAATACTGATTGAGCAATCAGCATCAAAATAATTAAAAATCTCATATTATAGTTTCTTTTTTATTGTTAGAATATTAATTCTCTAAAAAATTATCAGCTTTCCATTGATCAATTATACTACGTGTTGCACTAGGTAATCGGCCTGAGGGTGGCATAAAATTGGATGTACTATTAATACGATTTAATAAATTCCCATTTTCAGCTTGACTTCTAACTTGAGTATATGTATTTAACGATACTCCTGCTGCAGGAGATGAACCTGTGTGACATCCACTTACCGCACAACTGTTGTTAACTATATTTTTTATATCTTTTTGGTAGGTTACTTTTTGAGTAGGGTCGATCACCACAGGATTTTCGTTGACGACTTCCGAAGTAGAACAACATACAGTTACTAAAGATAAAATTAAAAGTGATGTTAGACTAAGTTTTTTCATGATTTTTTGTTTGTAATTTATATATAGGGAGAATTGGAACTCTAAACTTTGTTCTCGGTAAGTATTAGTAAGTAAGGTATTTAATCTTAGGGTGGTGCATTTCATTTAAGAGCTCAGCATATGTTAATATTTAAACGATTCTAAAAACTTTAATTATTAATAATGTCTACCTCTAATTTCGGATTTTAGTTCGAATAGAATAAAAACGAATATGCTGAGTCTTCGAGTTACACCTTAAATATTCAAGTGTTACTCTGGATTGATGGCTTGTTATATAGATTAAATTCTAAGTTTCATTTTGGTCTCAAATCCTAAGATCATTATTAATGTCGTAGCAAATTTATTTTACTTACGAGATTTTTTATAATTAATTACAGTCAAGGGGAATTTATTTGGGTTAAAAGGGAAAAAAATGGTTTAAGTTTTTTGTTAAACATAGACCTTCATAGAAATTTATCCTTCTGAATCAAAGGTTTGAGTGTTGGTGAAATAATGTTCTATGTAAATTTCGTTTTGGTAATATTTCTGAACATCCAAGTCAATTTTTGGAGCAACATCAAAACCGAACACTAAATTCTATTTTACTTTTTGAATCATTACAAAAGTTTGCTATCTTGTTTTCACCCTAAGAATATTACGTAATTACTTTTATTCTATGATGTAATTAATCTTCAACAATAAATTAGTTTGTCATTTTAATTACCATTAGTCAGATAATGAATGATGAGAGCTGAACTTCGTTCGTGTGCCCTATTTCTAAATTAGGCAGTCTTTTACCATTCCTTACGAAGCACGGGTTGATTGAATGTTTGTGTGGATACTTTTGATTGTTATATGTTTGTCAACTTCGTTAGTAATCATGATTTTTATTTCTGTAGCCTTACTTTTCGAAAACCCAACATTTGTTCTGTGCTTTAAATCACTGTGCAAATGAGTCATACAATAAATAGTTTAATAAAATTTATAGGACTTCTAATTTTGGAGACGAATAAATATTCTTGAAAGGAACTTTTCATGATAGTAAAGGAACTGGAATTAGCAGAAACTTTACTTAAAAACTCGTTATTACTATCGTTAAAAAATAATAGTTTCTGTTTAAATTAGAATATTTTAAAATAAATAGTGATCATAAACTTTTATTTGCTAGACACGGTGCAATTAGCGTATCTTTGCAAGTCATTAAGTAGGAATTAAGAACGAATGAAAAACATTAGAAATTTTTGTATTATCGCCCATATTGATCATGGAAAAAGTACGCTTGCGGATAGATTATTAGATTTCACGCAGACAGTAACAGAGCGCGAAAAGCAAGATCAATTATTAGATAATATGGATTTGGAGAGAGAGCGTGGAATTACAATCAAATCACATGCAATTCAAATGGATTATGTTCACAATGGAGAACCTTATATTTTGAATTTAATTGATACTCCAGGGCACGTAGATTTTTCTTATGAAGTTTCTCGTTCAATTGCTGCGTGTGAAGGAGCATTGTTAATTGTAGATGCTGCTCAAAGTATTCAAGCACAAACTATTTCTAATTTATATTTAGCTTTAGAAAATGATCTGGAAATTATTCCAGTTTTAAATAAAGTTGATTTACCATCGGCAAATCCTGAAGAAGTAACGGACGATATTGTTGATTTATTGGGTTGTGATCCGGAAGATGTAATTCCAGCAAGTGGTAAAACTGGTTTTGGAGTTGATAATATTCTAGAAGCTATTATAGACAGAATTCCTGCACCAGAAGGAAATCCAGATGCTCCTTTAAAAGCATTAATTTTTGATAGTGTGTATAATTCATATAGAGGAATTGAAACATACTTTAGAATTATAGATGGTTCAATTAAAAAGAACCAAAAGATTAAGTTCATGGCAACTGGGAATGACTATTTTGCTGATGAAGTTGGAACTTTAAAATTAAAACAGGAGCCAAAGAAAGAAATCAAGACTGGAGATGTTGGATATTTAATTACAGGTATTAAAACTGCTAAAGAAGTAAAGGTAGGAGATACTATTACAGATTTTGTAAATCCTACAACTGATAATATTGAAGGTTTTGAGGATGTAAAGCCAATGGTATTTGCTGGGATTTATCCGGTAGACACCGAGGATTATGAAGAATTAAGAGCTTCTATGGAGAAGTTACAATTAAATGATGCTTCCTTAGTATTTCAACCAGAAAGTTCAGCGGCATTAGGATTTGGTTTCCGTTGTGGATTCTTAGGTATGTTGCACATGGAAATTATTCAAGAGCGTTTAGAACGCGAGTTTAACATGACTGTTATAACTACTGTTCCTAACGTGTCGTATCATGCCTACACAAAAAAAGAGCCAGATGAGATTATTATCGTAAACAATCCGTCTGATTTACCTGATCCATCCAAATTAGATAGAGTAGAGGAACCGTTTATCAAAGCGTCTATTATTACAAAATCAGATTTTGTAGGACAAGTGATGAGTTTGTGTATTGAAAAACGTGGACAAATTATTAATCAAACATATTTAACTCCCGAAAGAGTAGAGTTAATTTTTGAAATGCCGTTAGCTGAAATTGTTTTTGATTTCTATGATAGATTAAAAACAGTTTCTAAAGGATACGCATCTTTTGATTATCACCCAATTGGAATGAAGAAATCAAAACTTGTTCGTGTAGATATGTTACTAAATGGGCAATCGGTTGATGCACTTTCATCTTTATTACATGACAGTAACGCTTATTCGATTGGAAAAAGAATCTGTGAGAAATTAAAAGAATTAATTCCTCGTCAACAATTCGATATTCCAATTCAAGCAGCAATCGGAGCAAAAATTATTGCTCGTGAAACGGTCAAGGCTTTACGTAAAGATGTAACAGCAAAATGTTACGGTGGAGATATTTCTCGTAAGCGTAAGCTTTTAGAGAAACAAAAGAAAGGAAAGAAGAGAATGCGTCAGGTTGGAAATGTAGAAATTCCACAACAGGCTTTTATGGCTGTATTGAAATTAAATGATTAATATATATTTAACCCTAGGAGTAAAATTCTAGGGTTTTTTATTTAAAAATAAATTCTATTTTTACAATCTAATTAAATTTTAAAAAACTATGGAAAATTCTTTTAATTCATTTGATAATGATAGAGTATTAATCGCCCAAACAACCGATGCTGAAAGAGTAGAGTTTTATAAGAAAACATATGCTCACGTTGCAGGTGGTGTTTTATTATTTATTGTTTTCGAATTTTTATTACAGCAAAGTGATGCTCTTGTAAACTTTATGTTTTCAATGACCCAAGGTTGGAAGTGGTTACTGTTACTCGGAGGTTTTATGTTAATAACTAACTATGCTGAAAGTACAGCTTTAAGAACAACAGACAAGAATTTACAGTACATGGCTTATGCAGGTTATGTTTTTGCAGAAGCATTTATTTTTGTTCCATTAATCGCGATTGTTACTAGATTTATGGGAGCGGAAGGTATGGCAGTACTTCAACAGGCTGGAATTGTCACCTTAACGTTGTTTGCGGGATTATCGGCCGTAGTTATCATTACTAAAAAAGACTTCTCTTTTTTAAGGTCTGCTTTGACTATTGGATTCTTTATAGCAATCGGTTTAATCATTGGGGGATCTTTATTCGGGTTTAATATGGGACTTTGGTTTTCAGTAGGAATGTGTGTATTAGCTGGAGGTTCTATTTTATATCAAACGTCTAATTTAGTACATAAGTTTACAACCGAAGATTATATACCAGCCGCATTAGGTTTATTTGCTTCTTTAATGCTACTGTTCTGGTATGTTTTACAAATATTTTTAGACAGAGATTAGTTTAAATTTACTATCGTTTATATATGAAAAAAGGCTCGAGAAATCGAGTCTTTTGATTTTATATAACCTCATCTATTGTTCAAGCCATTTTCTGAATTCAGCAGTTGTAGAAGAGCTGGTCATAGGCTTTTCCTTACATCCAGATATTGTCAATAACAATCTGTTTTTAAAATGACTTTCAATGTTTTCTATGAATTCAATGTTGATAATTTCGCTTCTATTGATCTTGAAAAATTTATCTGTATTTAATTTTTTAGATATACTCCCTAACGATTGAGAAATGGTGTGTCTTTTTCCATTGTAATCGGTTGCGATACAAAAATCTCCAGAAGCCTCAATGAAGGAAATATCAATGACATTTAGCAGTTGTATTCCCTTACTCTTTTTAATCACAAATCGTTTTTTGAACGTTGTGTTTTCTTCTTTTAATGTAGATTTCAATTCATTAATTACTTCAGTATTCAAGTTGCCATAGGTTCCTTTTTTAAAAAGTGATTCGTATTTTTCCAAAGCACCATTAAACTCTCTTTTAGTATAAGGTTTTAAAATATAAGCAATTCCATTGGAGTTAAAAGCTTTGAATAAATATTCATCATGTGCCGAACAGAATATGATAGGAATGTCCGTATTGATAACATCGAATAAATCAAAAGAAATTCCATCTAATAGTTGTATGTCAGACAGGATTATATCATACATTTTTTCCTGCATAAATTGCTTGCCGTCCTTTATACTTCTGGCCCAATCGTGATTCATTTTATCCTTGAAATAGTCATTTAGATAGGCAGAAAGTTTCTGGTATGCAGGTATTTCATCCTCTAGAATAAGTATTTTCATAGTATTATTTATTCAATTAAGTTAATAATAGGAATAGTTACTTCAAATTTATTTTCTGTATTCACAACTGAAATCTCTTGATCCGATAATAATTGATATCTGGTTTTTAGGTTTTCTAAACCGGTTCCAAAGGATTCTTTGTTGTTTTTTAAAGAAGATTTCTCGTTAACTACAGTTAGCTCGCTATCTTTAATGGTAATTGAAGTTTTAACTGGTTTACCGTTTGGTTTATTATGTTTTACAACATTTTCAAGTAATGTTTGAATTGCTCCTGTAGGGATAAATTTATCAGTTAAAGGTGATTGTTTATCAATTTGAAAATGATAATCTACTCCGAATCGAGTTTGAATTAGGAAAATATAGTTCTCAGCTAATTGTATTTCATCTTCCAACTCCATAACTTCAGAATCTTTAGTTTTAATGAGGTATCTGTAAATTAGTGATAGTCGATTAATATATTCTTTTGCTTTTTCTGAGTCTGAATCAATTAAACTATCTAATGTGTTCAAATTATTAAACAAAAAATGTGGATCTAATTGAGATCGTAAAAGTTTTAATTCATTTTCTTTTTGTTGCTTTTCCATTTTCAAAAACTGAGTCTGTCCTTCATAAAATTTTTTAGTAAGTAATAAGGCAAAAGGAAAGGCACTATTATTGGTACCGATATTTATCATTTCAAATAGATAATCTAATCCTATAGGATAATTATTCCAATCGTTTTTGCCCGACCAATATCCAACAGTATAATCTATAGTAGAGAAGAACACCAATATCAATATTCCTATAAAAGTAAAAGAAGCGTATTGTTTAGTTATAATGAACTTTGGAATTAACCAAAATACATATGTAAGAATGATAGCATTTGTAGTTATTAATTCTATTGGAAAATCAAAAATGAAATCTACCATATAAGTCCCTCTATCATAATAATCGAAAAATTGAATTATGAAAGAGAAAGTGAAATATATAGCTAATATATATACATCAGATTTGTTGATTTTGGTGTTCATCAATTGGGTTTTTAAACAACATAATTGCATAACCTATTGCAGAAATTAGATACACGTAAATTAGTCTAGACGCTATAAAACTTCCGAAATAGATCAACAAGGTAGCAATTATTATTAGTCCAACTCCAACTTTTTCAGTTTTGAAATAATTTAATGAAAGAAGTAGTAAACCAATATTTGTATATCCCGGTCCTGTTGTGATAAACGGTTTCCAAATTGAAGGAAATTGGGATAAGTGTCCTGCAAATTCATTTCTGATTTCTTGTGTTGTTTGGCTCCACCAAATGAAATCTAATACACACATACCGATAATGGATACAATTCCAATTAGAAGAATTGGAGCTCCAATAAACGTGAAAACCGATTTAGGAAATTGACCAAGCTGAGGTATTAGAAAAGCAACTCCTAATAGTAAGCTCCAATGAGCAAAATCTATAGGTTGTAAGGAATACACAAATTTATTTCCTTGAGCTAGTAAAATTTGTCCTAAACATTCAAAAAGTAATCCTAGAACAAAAAGAGGTTTATAGTTTATTAAATTATTAGTCATTGCTGTCGATTCTATTTTCTTCATCTCTTGAAGAATTACTCTTAGATTTCTTTTTGCCAAACTTAGCACCGAAATTATATGTGAATCGAAGTTGTACATTTTGTCTTGATCCATTACTTTCAACGTTTGCATTGATATTATCGTAATTTACGCGTCCCACAAAACCACGGTCTAAAACTTTATTGATTCCTAAGTTTACCTTTAACCTGTCGTTCATGAATTTTTTTCCGAAAGAAAAGCTTAAGTTTCCAATCCAACCTACATCAATTTGTCCTTCTAATGCTCCAGATCCGAAATAACTAGACATTTCTGCTTTTACATCCCAAGGAAGTTTATAGCTAGCCTGCGTGTATAATCCGTAGTTCCACTTCGTTAATAGTAAATCTGGATCTAATTCTGTGGATGCAAATTTGTTGTAATCAACAATAACACCTGTAAAACCTTCTAATCCTTCCACAAATTTTAACGGAGCAAATAATCGGAAATTCCAGTTTTGTCTATCTTCTAAGTTAATTGTAGTTCTTGATATTTGAGCTGTATCATCATCTTGTGATATAAACAAGAATAAGTTGTCTTTAGTTTCGCTGAAAGAAACTGTAAAGAAAGGTTGACTGTCAAATGTCAGATTGAATTGAAAATTATTAGTGAAAGCTGGTTTCAAGTTTGGGTTTCCTATCTCAGAAGTTAAAGGATCATAAACAGTAACAAAAGAATTTAGACTATTATAGTTAGGTCTTCTAATTCTATAGCTATATGCAACATTTACACCCAATGATTCTGTAAGTTTTTTGCTTATGGATGCACTTGGAAATAATTGAGAAATATTTCTAGTTCTGGTTTTATTTGTGTTTGTTGATGTTCCTTTCGTATAACTGTTTTCGTAGCGAACACCTCCTGAAAGTGACCAATCGCCAATGGTAGTATTAACTTTAGTGTAAAGTGCGAATATATTTTCATTGATTAAAAAACGATTACTATCCTCTGGTTGAAAATCAAAACCACCAGAAGAATTCTCCGTGAACAACTGTAAGTCACTATCAGTGTCAACATCTGAGTATTTAGTTCCGAAACTTAACTTAAATTCATTTGAGATAGTTTTGGTGTAATCCACTTTATACGTATTAATGTTATATTTTCCATTTTGAAGAAAGCGCTGGTTTGGAAAAGGGATTGTGTTACCATTTACTGCATAAATATCATTTGTATTTTCGTTTTTATAATCCACGTAGTTGAAATCTACAAACAATCGATCTGTTTCAGATTTGAATTCATAATAAGGATTAATGCTAAAAGTATTTCTATCTCTATCAAAGGTGTTTTCAGTAACAAATCTTTCTAAGGAAGATGTAGATGAGATATCTGTATTACTTCTTGAAATTCTTTCTGAAATTGTATTATTGAAACGTGTTCCAAAGCCGATAGAGTTTTTATTATTTATATAGTAATCAAGATTTCCACCGACCCATATTCTTTTAGGGTCAAAGGGTTCAATAGTTGCTTGATCATAAAATGTATCTCCAACAGTACGTGTTATGAATAAATCGTTTCTCCAAGTCGGTGCTGAATATCCTGTATTTAATTGCCAATTTAATTTGTTTTTATAACTTGCTATTGATGCATTTGTACCATACTCAAAACCTTCATCTTCACCTAACCATAGTCCAACATTACCATGATTTCCTAATCGTACATTTTTTTTCAGGATTATATTTATAATTGGTCCAGTTCCTTCGGCATCGAATTCAGCTCCTGGTTGTTCAATTAGTTCTACTTTTGCTATGTTATCAGCGGGAAGATCTTGTAAAAGAGTATCCATATCCATATAATCTGTAGTTTTACCATTAATTAGTATTCTAACATCAGATCTACCAGCGAAGTTAATTCCGTTATTTGTTACAATAACACCAGGGATTCTTTTTACCACATCTTCTAAACTATTATTTAACATCTCTGAATTTTCAAGGTCAACAACTAATTTTTCAGCAGTTTGACGAATAACAGGTCTTTTACTTTTAACAACAACTTCGTCTAAAGATTCGTTTTCTTCTTTTAAAGTAAAGTTGATTGTTTTGTTTGAGGTTAGGTTAAATTTGTCTGAAGTCTTTGTTTTAAAGCCTAACATTGAAACTTCTATAGTATACTTTCCTTCTGGAATATTATTGAAGCTGTAATTTCCGTTGTTGTCTGAAACAACTCCCTTAGGGGTACTGTTTTCTTTCTCACTGTTTAGGATTACATTCGCAAATGGCATAGGTAGTTTTTGATTATCGATAATTTTTCCATTTATTGAATGTTGCCCAAGAATCGAAGCAAAGGATAGGCTAACTAGAATTAATAAAAGTAATTTTTTTAATATTTTTTTCATTTGATTTTCATTTTTCTAAAGACAAGTCAAAACTATACTTGCTGAAAGTTTTTGAAAATTGAAAATCGCTAAAGTGGGTTAAATTTCGGTCGAATTAGGATTTCAATCCTACAATTTTTCTGTAATTATTTTAATTTCTGGTTTTCTAATGTGAAAGGTCAATTAAAATTTACGAAAAGTGGTTTCTTAATTTACTTAGAGATAATAAAATTTTCTTATAGTATCGAGTACTTGATCTTAGCTTAGTATTTTTAAAAAAATGTATAAAAATTGACCAAATAATATTTTCCGAATTCCCATGTTTAGCATCTAAACAGATGGTAAGTTTCTTGTAACTGAAGTAGGCTAATGTTCTTTAGAAAGTGTATTATTATCGAATTTGGGTGACATAATTCATGTTTGATTAAGTGAAGAATTACTCTTAGTAATTTAAGAAATATTTATTTACGAATTGTCATTCTATATTCTGATTTACTAGACCAAAATTTATCTTTTCAAACATATTAGTTATTTTCTTTGGTGTTAATAGTTCTAGACTAAAACTTTTAAGATTAAAAATAGTATTGAATAAAAGGGTGATTGTCTAAGTGCTCATTATATAACTTGCACTAATAGAAGAATAATCAAGTTGGTAATAACAAAAGTCCCCCCGTTTGGGGAGACTTTTGTTATTCTATGCATTGGGCTTTTAATCTCTACTTCCTAAAATTTGAAGCGCCCAGTATGCTAGCATTGCTAAGGATCCTAAAGCCGCAACTAGATAAGTTCTTGCTGCCCATTTAAGCGCATCCTTTGAACCTGCTAATTCCTTACGAGTAACCATGTTTTTATTTTCTAACCAAGCTAATGCTCTATTACTAGCGTCGTATTCAACAGGAAGAGTTACGAAACTAAACAGGGTTCCTAATCCCATAAATATTAATCCAGCAATAGCGATATAAAAACCAATACCTGTGTTTCCTGAAGCTGCACCAAATCCAATTCCCCCAATAATCATCCATTGAGAAAACCTTGAAGTAATACTTACCATTGGAACAAGTTTCGATCTCATTTCTAACCATTCATAAGCTTGTGCATGTTGTACAGCATGTCCTACTTCATGGGCTGCAACGGCTGCTGCTGCCGCATTTCTTTGGTTATATACCGCTTCGCTTAAGTTTACGGTTTTATTCTTTGGATTGTAGTGATCTGTTAACATTCCAGGAGTTGAAATAACTTTAACATCATATATTCCATGATCTGAAAGCATTTTTTCAGCAATTTCAGCTCCACTCATTCCATTACTCAATTGAATCCTTGAGTATTTTTTAAATTTACTTTTTAAGGTATTGCTTACAGAAGCACTTATTAATGTAATAATACCAATAAGAATATAAAAGCCTATCATAATCGTATCTAATTAATTTTCAAATCTTGTTTTGTTTGATAAATTTACAGCATAAATTATTCCATTTCAAGAAAACAGTGGTTAAAGTTGACAAAATGGCAAACAAACCAAAAATTTTATTAGTATATACTGGTGGTACAATCGGTATGATTAAAGATTATAAAACAGGAGCTTTAAGAGCTTTTGATTTTAATCAAATTCAAGAGAAAATTCCCGAATTACAACATTTAGATTGCGATATTTCAACCATTTCTTTTGAGTCTCCAATTGATTCATCTAATATGAATCCAGCGTATTACGTGAAAATTGCAGAAATTATTGAAGAGAATTATATTAATTTCGATGGTTTTGTAGTTCTTACAGGTTCAGATACGATGTCGTATACTTCTTCTGCAATTAGTTTTATGTTCGAGAATTTACAAAAACCTGTAATTTTTACTGGATCTCAATTACCGATTGGTGATTTAAGAACAGATGCTAAAGAAAACTTAATTACGTCTATAGAAATTGCTTGTGCAAGAGTAAATAATAAGCCTGTAATAAGAGAGGTTGGTCTTTACTTTGAATATAAGCTTTACAGGGCTAATAGGACAACTAAAATTAATGCTGAACAATTTGAAGCATTTGCTTCTATGAATTATCCGCCATTAGCTGAAAGTGGTGTTCATCTTCACTTCAATCATCATTTGTTATTTCAAAATGAAGCAAAAGAAAATCAATTGATTTTTAGAAAGAATCTAATTGATGATATCGTTATACTAAAATTGTTTCCAGGCATTACGAAAAAAGTAGTTGAGGCTATACTTAATATAGATAACCTAAAAGGAGTTATTTTAGAAACCTATGGTTCTGGAAATGCTTTGACAGAGACTTGGTTTATTAATTTACTTGAAGAGATTATCCAAAAAGGAGTTGAAGTTGTAAATGTAACACAGTGTGCTGGAGGAAGCGTAATTTTAGGATTATATGAAACTAGTACCGATTTAAAGCGAATTGGCATAATTAATGGTAGAGATATAACCACAGAAACAGCCGTAGCGAAAATGATGTATCTACTTGGAGAGAATTTATCACAGGAAGATTTTAAATATTATTTTGAGAAACCATTAAGAGGAGAAATAAGTTCGGAAATTTAATTGAGAATTTTAAAATTTAAAGTGGCAAAAAGGAAAAGTTTTTTAACAATTAGCGTTAATTTTTTTTAATGTACCAACATTTTTTTGTTACTTGGCTCTCTGAAAACTGGCGGGGTTACATAGGTGATGTCGATATTTGACGGTAGTTCACTGGTAATCAAGCTGATTATCAATACAGAAATTTGTAATTTTAACACGTTAACTATTTTTAAATTAATTATAACAAAATGAAAAAAGCAGTAAATGTCCTAACTCTTACAGGATTTATGTTCTTTGGGGCTATTCAATCAACTTTTGCACAAGAAGCGGAAAAAACTTTCCACCAAGAGTTAAAGCAACGTTTTATTGAAGGAGACCCAACGTTTATGGGTATTGTATTAGTTGCCTTAATCTTAGGTTTAGCTATTGCAATCGAAAGAATTATCTACTTAAATATGGCTACAACCAACACTAAGAAATTAATCGCTAGTGTTGATGACGCATTAAGTTCTGGTGGTGTTGAAGCAGCAAAAGAAGTTTGTAGAAACACTAAAGGACCTGTAGCTTCTATCTTCTTCCAAGGATTAGAAAGAACTGACGAAGGTTTAGATGCAGCTGAGAAAGCAGTAGTTGGATATGGAGGAGTTCAAATGGGATTATTAGAAAAAAATATTTCTTGGTTATCTTTATTTATTGCTCTTGCACCAATGTTAGGATTCATGGGTACTGTAATCGGTATGATTGAGGCTTTTGATAAAATTCAGGTACAAAATGATATCTCACCAGCAGTAGTGGCAGGAGGTATTAAAATTGCACTTTTAACAACAGTATTCGGTTTAGTTGTAGCGATAATTTTACAGATTTTTTATAACTATATTGTTTCAAAAGTAGATAGTATCGTAAATAACATGGAAGATGCTTCTATTTCTTTAATCGATTTATTAGCTAAATATAAAAAATAGTATCTAGCATGAATAATAAAATTTTAACAATATTTATAGCTATTATGGGAGTTGTAGGCTTAGGTCTTTATGCGAACATTATGGCTGTAGATGCAGAAGATGTTGTGGCAGTTGATAATGCTTCTTCACCGATGGTTACTTTCGCAATTATTTTATTAGTTGCTTCGGTTGTTGTTGCGGTTGTTGCTTCATTATTAGGGTTTTTGAAAAATCCTGCTGCTTTAAAGAGAGCAATATTAGGAGTTGCTAGTTTAGGTGTGGTAATTTTAGTTTCATATTTGATTGCAGATGCAAATCAAGTAATTAACGCTAACAAAGAAATTATTGCAGCTGCTGACAGTTCAGTTTCAAAATTAACTAGTACTGGTATTTGGGGAAGTTTATTCTTGTTAGTGATAGCTGGAGCATTCTTCGTATTCGATTTATTAAAAGGATTAATTAAATAGTGTATCATGGCAAGAAGAGAAAACCCAGAAATTAATGCAGGTTCGATGGCAGATATCGCCTTCTTGCTACTTATCTTTTTCCTTGTAACTACAACAATGGATGTTGACTCAGGTATTTCTATGAAGTTACCAGAGAAACCTCCAGCGAATTACGATCCACCAAAAATTAAAGAAAGAAATATCTTTGAAATTAGCATTAACAGAAATAACGATCTATTTGTAGATGGAGATGTTATGGAGTTAAAAGATCTAAAAGAGGCTGCTAAAAAGTTCATAGATAATGGTGGAGGTGTTGGAAATCCAATGCCAGGAGAAGAGAAGGGTAAGGAATGTGATTATTGTTCGGGAGATAGAAATCCTGATTCATCCGATCATCCAAATAAAGCAATTATTTCAATTGAAAGTGATAGAGCTTCGGATTACGAGGTTTATGTTAAGATTCAAAATGAATTAAGAACAGCTTACACTGAACTGAGAAATGAGTTAGCACTTAAGAAATTTAAGAGATCTTTTAATGAGATAGAAGAGGCTTACAAAAAGAGCGGAAATAAAGATGAAAATCTTGAAGTTCAAGTTAAGTTAATTAAAAATTCTTATCCTCAAATCATTACGGATTTAGACCCTACAGATACGGAATAATTATTGATAAAAACAATTAGATATGGCAAAATTTGGAAAAAAGAAAAAAGGGACTCCAGCGATTTCGACGGCCTCTTTACCTGATATTGTTTTTATGTTACTTTTCTTCTTCATGGTTACTACCGTGATGAGAGAAACAGATTTACAAATTACTAGTCCACAATTACCTAGTGCAACAGAAGTAAAAAAACTAGAGCAAAAGAGTTTAGTTACTACCATTTATGTAGGACAGGCAAAAGAGATGGATAAGTATGGTAAGAAGTATAACAGTATCCAATTAAACGATAAGATTGCAACGCCAGATGACATTCCAGCATTTATTTTAAATGCAAGGTTGGATGTTCCTGAAGAAAATCATCCAAGAATGACGACTTCGATCAAGGCTGATAAGCAAATGAGTGTAGGTACTTTAACTGATATTAGACAAAGGTTAAGAGATGTAAATGCTCTTAAATTAAGTTTGTCTACTCACAAGGGAAGTACTATTAGTGAATAAATTTCATTTTGATTTATTATATAGAAAAAGAGCAATTATTTAATTGCTCTTTTTTTTTAGATTTTGACGGATCATGTATAGAATATTTTTTATTTCCTCTTTTTTATTAACATTTAACGTTTTAGCACAGAAAGATTCTTTGCGAATTGGAGAAAAATATTGGGAAGATCAATTATATATGTCGATTACGTATGATTTGCTACGTAATCAACCAGATACTGCTGATGATACTGGTTTTTCCTATAGTTTATCTTTTGGTTATATTAAGGATATTCCATTTTCAAAGAGTGGAAAATTAGCTGGGGCTTTTGGTTTAGGTTACGGATATAGTTCCTTTAATCATGATTTACAGGTCATCGATTCAAAGACTATTCAGGTTGCTGATAATATCAGTTCTAACAAATTTAAAACCCATAGTTTGGAATTTCCGTTGCAGTTACGATGGAGATCTTCTAGTGCAGCGACTTATTCATTTTGGAGAGTTTATACAGGTGTGAAATTTAGTTATAATTTGAGTAATAGTTTTACATACCAGGATGATTCTCAATTGAGAGAATTCACTAACATTGATATATTCAATAAGTTTCAGACAGGGTTAGAAATATCTGCCGGTTATGATGCTTTTAATTTTTACCTTTATTATGGATTAAATTCAATGTATAAAAATGCCGCAATTAATGGAGTTAATGTGAGTAGTAAAATCACAAAATTTGGTCTTATATTTTATCTGTTATAACATATAGTAGGATATCAGTTGGGTAAAAATTCCTAACAGAAATCCTAAATAAACTTCTTTAGGTGTGTGTGCTTTCAAATGTAATCTTGAAGAAGCAAGAAGCCCTGAAAGTAAAATAAGAATTAAGATTAAAGGTATGACGGAAACATTATAAATAAGTTGAAAAACTATAAAATAACCAACAGCACTCCCCATGGAAAGTAAGTGTATACTTGTTTTAATTCCCATTGCGAAAATCAAGTAAACTCCAATTAAACCCAATAAAGTACCATAAAAGAGGTATGATAAATCTTGAACATTTCTAAAATTACTAAAGTAACTGGCTAGAAATAGAAATAGACACATCATTATAAACAATGGAATTTTTCTTTCCCTTATTGTTGGAAGGTTTATTGAGCTTATCTGACGCGTTAATTTTAGTGTGATAAGTAATACAGCAGGAACTACATAAGTTAAGCTGAAAACGAATGTTAGAAAGTATAGTTGCTCTGGAAAACTTATCGAAAAAGGTGAGAGCAAGAAATACAATAATATACCTATGGTTGGCATTACGATAGGATGCAGTATTGTAGATAAGAATTTGTGCCAGCGCATCATTATATTTCTTTTCTGAGTCTTGCTACAGGAATGTCTAACTGCTCTCTGTATTTTGCTACAGTGCGACGTGCAATAGGATAGCCTTTTTCCTTTAATATTCCTGATAATTTTTCATCTGTTAAAGGTTTCTTTTTATTCTCCTCAGCAATTACTGTTTCTAATATTTTCTTTATTTCTCTTGTTGAAACATCTTCACCTTGATCGTTTTTCATTGATTCTGAGAAGAACTCTTTAATTAACTTTGTACCGTAAGGAGTGGAAACGTATTTACTATTGGCCACACGAGAAACAGTCGATACATCCATGTTAATAGTATCGGCGATATCTTTTAAAATCATTGGTTTTAACTTACGTTCATCACCAGTTAAAAAATAATCATACTGATAGTGCATAATTGCGTTCATCGTAACCAATAACGTTTGTTGCCGTTGTTTTATCGCGTCGATAAACCACTTAGCGGCGTCAAGTTTTTGTTTAATAAATAAAACTGCATCTTTTTGAGATTTTGTTTTATCCTTTGCGTCTTGATAACCTTTAAGCATGTTATTATACTCTCTAGAAACATGTAGTTCTGGAGCATTTCTAGAGTTTAAGGTCAACTCTAATTTCCCTTCAATAATTCTTATTGTAAAATCAGGAACAATCTGCTCCGCAATTTTGTTATTTCCAGCATATGAACTTCCTGGTTTAGGGTTTAATTTCGCAATTTCAGCGTTCGCCTCTTTTAATTCTTCTTCTGAAATATCAAATTTATCAAGTAGCTTTTTGTAATGCTTCTTTACAAAATGGTCAAATGCTGTTTCTAAAACTCTTATGGCTAAAACTCTACTTTTTGTTTCAGATTTTGATTTTAATTGAATTATTAAACATTCCTTTAAATCTCTTGCGCCAACTCCAATGGGATCTAGCTTTTGAACAACATCTTTAAGTACATATTCAACTTTCTCTTCTGAGGTGAATACGTTTTGAGTAAAAGCTAAATCATCAATTAAATCAATAATTTCTCTTCGTATATATCCACTTTCATCGATGCTTCCAACCAAAAATTCGGCTACAGCTTTTTCCTCTTCGTTAATTCTGAAAGTATTCAATTGATTTTTTAAAGATTGATGAAAGGTTGTTCCTGCAGCATAAGGAACCTGTTTTTCTTCATCATCGGCAGAATAATTGTTAGCTTGAGTTTTGTAACTAGGATATTCATCGTCGCTTAAATATTCATCGATATTGATATCTTCCGCATCAATTTTTTCATTCCCAGAGTCATCATAATCAATATCGTTGGCAAAATCATCTTCAAAACTATCACTTTCTTCTTTTCCAGTGTCTAATGCTGGATTCTCCTCAATTTCTTGCTTTAATCTTTCTTCAAATGCTTGTGTAGGTAATTGAATCAATTTCATTAACTGAATTTGTTGAGGAGACAGTTTTTGAAGTAATTTTTGATGTAAACTTTGTTTTAACATAGTTACAAATATATGATTTTCGAAAAAATAAAATCGCCATTCTTATTAGGAATGGCGATATCTTGACGTATTTTAATATTCTTTTTAGAATTCTGCATTTTGTGGTGTTCTTGGAAAAGGAATTACATCTCTAATATTACCCATTCCTGTTGTAAACAATACTAAACGCTCAAAACCTAATCCAAATCCAGAGTGAACAGCAGTTCCGAATTTACGCGTATCTAGATACCACCATAATTCTTCTTCTTCAATTCCTAAAGCGGCCATTTTCTCTTTCAAAACATCTAAACGTTCCTCTCTTTGCGATCCACCAACCATTTCTCCAATTCCAGGGAATAAAACATCCATTGCTCTTACTGTTTTACCATCATCATTCAAACGCATGTAGAAAGCCTTAATTTTTGCTGGGTAATCAAATAAAATTACAGGACATTTAAAATGCTTTTCAACTAAATAACGTTCGTGCTCAGATTGTAAATCAGCTCCCCATTCGTTAATTATGTATTGGAATTTTTTCTTCTTGTTAGGTTTACTATTGCGTAAAATATCAATTGCTTCTGTGTATGATACTCTTTTAAAGTTATTGTCAACAACAAATTTAATTTTGTCAATTAAAGACATTTCACTTCTTTCTGCTTGAGGCTTAGTCTTCTCTTCTTGAATCAATCTGTTTTCTAAGAAAGCCAGATCATCCTTACAATTATCTAAAACATACTGTAAAACGTACTTAATGAAATCTTCAGACAAATCCATGTTAGCATCCAAATCATTAAATGCAACTTCAGGTTCAATCATCCAAAATTCAGCTAAGTGACGTCTTGTATTTGAGTTTTCTGCTCTAAAAGTTGGTCCGAAAGTATACACTTTACCAAGTCCCATTGCATAGGTTTCAGCTTCTAGTTGTCCAGATACTGTTAAGTTCGTTTGCTTACCAAAGAAGTCTTGTGTATAATCGATTTCTCCTTCTTCATTCAATGGAGCTTTATTGGCTTCAAAGTTAGTAACTTTAAACATCTCGCCTGCACCTTCAGCATCCGATCCAGTAATAATAGGAGTATTTACATAGTAAAATCCGTTATGTTGGAAGTACTGATGTACAGCAAATGAAAGGGCAGAACGAACTCTCATAACTGCGCCAAAGGTATTTGTTCTTACTCGTAAGTGCGCTTGTTGTCGTAAAAATTCCAATGAGTGTTTCCTAGGCTGTAAAATTGTTTTTGAAACCTCATCTGGATCTGCATCTCCTAAAATCTCGACATTTGTTACTTGTACTTCGACTGATTGACCTTTACCTTGACTTTCAATTAAAGTTCCATTTACAGAAATAGCAGCGCCAATAGTAATTCTCTTTAATAAGTCTTCATTTGTATTTTCGAAATCTACAACACATTGAATATTATTAATAGTAGAACCATCATTTAATTGAATAAAACGATTACTTCTAAACGCCTTTACCCAACCTTTAACATTTACTTCTTGCAGAAGTTTTTCTGAAGCTAATAATTCTTTTACGCTACTTGTTTTCATATTCTTTAAAAAATTGAGGGACAAATATAATTTTTTAAAGAGAAATTAACAACGGAATTATCCTATGAATAATAGGTTATTATAATAAAGATACTTTTATTTTTCTGTTTTCTCCTTGGGAGGTAATATCTTAAAGTTTGTTTCTTTTAATACTTTGTTATTTGCGATTTTATCCTCGAAGGAAAGAAGTAGAGAAGGAAGTAATAATAAGTTGGAAACCATTGCGAGTAAAAGTGTTACGGAAACTAATCCTCCTAGTGCAATAGTTCCTCCAAAACTAGATACCGTAAATACTAAAAAACCAAAGAAAAGAACTATAGAAGTATAGAACATACTTACACCAGTTTCTCTTAGAGCGGAGTACACGGCAGGTTTAATTTTCCAATTATTAGCTAAGAGTTCTTGACGATATTTCGCTAAGAAGTGAATGGTGTCATCGACGGAAATCCCAAACGCGATACTAAATACAAGAATAGTTGATGGTTTAATTGGAATATCGAAGATTCCCATTAATCCTGCTGTCATTAACAATGGCAGCATATTTGGAATTAACGAAATTAAAATCATTTCTAATCTTCTAAACATCCAAGCCATGAAAATAGAAATTAGAACAATAGCTAGTGATAAAGAAATAACTAAGTTTCTTATTAAATAATTCGTCCCTTTCAAGAAAACTAATGCTTTACCAGTCATTGAAACTTGGAATTTTTCACCAGGGAATTGCTTTTTAATTACGGCATTTAATCTTTCCTGAATAATATCCATTTTATCTGTTCCAACATCTTTCATAAATGTAGTGATACGTGCGTATCTTCCGGTACTATCAACAAAGTTTTTTAACATTTCTGAATTACCATTTGAGTTTTTTGTGTAGGCAAAAATGTAATTTTGTTCTTGGCTGGTTGGTAGTTGATAATATTTTGGGTTTCCTTTATAAAATGCCTGTTTCGAGTATTTAACTATGTTGTTTACTGATATAGGTTTTGATAATTCAGGAAATGTTTCAATTGTTTCATTCAGCTTTTCCATCTTTTTCAGTGTTGAAAGCTTCATTACACCTTTTTCTCTTTTAGTGTCAACTAATATTTCTAAAGGCATGATTCCTCCAAATTCAGTTTCGAAGAATTTGATGTCCTTATAAAACTGTTTTCCTTTAGGCATGTCTTCTATTAAACTTCCAGAAACTCGGATTAATGAAAGTCCAGCCATACTTAAAATAATGATAACAACAGTGGTAATGTAAATAGCAATTCGTTGATGTCTTACCATTCGTTCCATCCAATTTACTACATTTTCCATCCATCTTTTTTCTAAATGATTTAAATGTTTCTTTTGTGGTAATGGCATGAAGCTGTATAAAATAGGAATAATCAATAATGCAAGTATGAAAATACTAATAATGTTGATTGAGGCTAAAATTCCGAATTCTCGTAATAATTGACTTTTTACAAAAACAAAAGTGGCAAATCCAGAAGCAGTTGTTATGTTCGTCATTAACGTAGCATTTCCAATTTTAGAAATTACACGTTGTAAAGATTTTGCCTGATTTCCGTGTTTTTTAACTTCTTGCTGATATTTATTTATGAGGAAAACAGCATTCGGAACTCCTATTACAATAATTAACGGTGGAATTAAAGCAGTTAAAACCGTTAATTCATAACCTAATAAACCTATAAACCCGAAGGCCCAAATAACGCCAACTCCAACAACTAATAATGTAATAAACGTTGCTCTGAAAGATCTAAAAAAGAAGAAGAATATAATAGCCGTAATTAGAAGTGCACCTCCTACGAAAAGTAACATTTCGTCTGCGATGTTCTTTGAATTTAACGTTCGGATGTAAGGCATTCCCGAAATACGAACTTGAAGATTGTAATTTTTTTCAAACTTTTCAACTTCTGGAATCAGAACTTGTTCTATGAAATCAGCACGTTCAGGTGTATTTACAATATCTTTTTTTAAATAAATAGCCGTTTGAATAGTTCCTTCTTCGTTGTAAAGAATGTTGTCATAAAACGGTAATTTTTCAAATAATTGTTCTTTTATTTTTTCAATATCCTCTTGTTTGCTTGGAGCTTTGTCTAAAAGCGGACTTACTACGAACTTTCTGTTTTTTCTGTCTGCTTCTAATTTTTTAATATCGGTTATCGATACGGTAAGCTCTACCTGAGCAGTTGAATCTAGTTTCTTGGCAAGTTTGTTCCAAGCATTGAATTTCTCTACTTCAAAAACAGTGCTATCTTTTAACCCTAGAATGATTAGGTTTCCTTCCTCACCAAAAATATCTAAGAATTTATCATACTCAACATTCACTGGATGGTCCTCTGGAAGCAGGTTTGCTTCTGAATATGAGAAACGAATATTATCTGTTTGGGAGACTAAGTATGCAGTAATACCAATAATTACAGCTAATACTAGGTAGCGATTACGTAAAATAAATCCTGCGATCTTAGTCCAAAAAGTCATCCAAAAAAATTTGTGCAAAGGTAGGTTAAAATGAGGTAATAGAACAAAAAAAAAGAGTGTTGGAAACACTCTTCTTTAAAAAATATAGTATAAAATTAAACTGTCATAATTTCTTTCTCTTTAACAGAGAATTTTTCATCAATTTGTTTAACGTAGTTGTCAGTTAAATTTTGAATGTCAGCTTCTGTGTTTTTCTTCATATCATCAGAAACATTTAATTTCTTTATTTCGTTATTCGCGTCTTTTCTTGCATTTCTAACACCAACCTTTGCATTTTCGGCCTCAGCTTTTGCTTGTTTCGCTAAATCACGACGACGTTCTTCAGTTAATGGTGGAACATTAATAATAATATTTTCTCCATTGTTCATTGGGTTGAAACCTAAATTCGCAATCATAATTGCTTTTTCGATTTCTTGTAACATATTTTTTTCCCAAGGTTGAATAGAAATTGTACGAGCATCAGGAGTATTAACGTTTGCAACTTGACTTAATGGGGTTGCAGATCCATAATAATCCACCTGGACATTTGCTAACATTGCAGGTGAAGCTTTTCCAGCTCTAATACTTCTTAATTCCTTCTCTAAATGAGAAATGGCACTATCCATTGCTTCTTTAGTACTGTCTAATATAAAATCTATTTCTTCAGTCATTTTTCGAAAATTTTGTAAATCAGAATTGGTTTGATTAATTCGATTTTATTTGTGATCAACTATTGTTCCGATAGATTCTCCAGAAATTAATTTCATTAAATTTCCTTGTTTATTCATATCGAACACAATAATAGGTAATTTATTTTCTTCGCTCAAAGTAAAGGCTGTCATATCCATTACCTTCAAGCCTTTGTCAATAACATCTTTAAACGTAATAGTTTCGAATTTAATAGCATCTTTATTTTTCTCAGGATCGTCATTATAGATTCCATCTACACGAGTTCCTTTTAAAATTGCATCGGCATCTATTTCAATTGCTCTTAATACAGCAGCAGTATCTGTTGTAAAGTATGGATTACCAGTTCCTGCTCCAAAAATAACAACCCTCCCTTTTTCTAGATGTCGAATCGCTTTT
The DNA here is from genome assembly GCF_002813915.1 of Tenacibaculum sp. SZ-18. Lineage (NCBI taxonomy): Bacteria > Pseudomonadati > Bacteroidota > Flavobacteriia > Flavobacteriales > Flavobacteriaceae > Tenacibaculum > Tenacibaculum sp. SZ-18. The sequence continues at coordinate 142,428 of NZ_CP019335.1, forward strand.
CTTTTGATGTATGGTTCTGCTACTTCTTTAATTTCTAATGCCGTTTGCATTCTTGTGAATACACCTTCATCTTCTAAGGCACTTTGCAAAGCTAAACCATTTATACAAGTCGCTAACATTCCCATATGATCACCTTGTACTCTGTCCATTCCGTTGGCTGCTCCAGATACACCTCTGAATATGTTTCCTCCACCAATTACAATGGCAACTTCTATACCTTTTTCAACAACTTGTTTTATCTCTAAGGCATATTCTTTTAATCTTTTTGGATCAATTCCATAGTCGCGATTTCCCATAAGGGCTTCTCCGCTTAATTTGAGAAGTATTCGTTTGTATTGCATAGTTCTGTTGAAAGTTGTGCAAATATACCAAAGTATTAGGAACTAAAAAAAGATGAATCTTATCAATAATTCAGTTGAAAAGTAGTCTGAACCAATATTATTAATCTCATTATTATTCATTGGCTTTGATTTTAACCATTTTAAACCGATGCTTAAAAGTCCAAAGGTGAAAATTAAAGGTAATAAAGAGCCAATCAAATAACCAGTTCCGTATGAATTATTTGTTCTAGAAGGATTAGTTATTATGTCTGGAATTTGAATTAGGAATTCTATCGATAAAAAATGGAAATTATGATAAACAGAATAGCGATGATTTTTTTATAAAATTTTTATTGTAAAAATAAAAAGACCTTTGAGTATTCAAAGGTCTTTTATAAAATATGTTAGAAAGTAATTACCCTAAAGTAACTCTTACGAAGTTCTTAACTTCAACATCACCATAAGAAGAAACATATTCTGCAACAGTTTTCTTCTCATCCTTAATGAATTTCTGATCTAATAAACACTGCTCTTGATCTAAAGTAGTATTATCAGAAATAAATCTTTCCATTTTTCCTGGTAAGATTTTGTCCCATATTTGCTCTGGTTTACCTTCAGCTTTTAATTGCTCTTTAGCAGTTTCTTCAGCTTGAGCTAAAGCTTGGTCAGTTAACTGTAATCTAGAAACGAATTGAGGTACATTCTTTAAAGTTTTACCTAAACGCACTAATTCTTCGTTATCTTTTATGATAGCAGCAATTCTTGCATCAGTTTCAGCAGCGACGTACTCAGGAGAGAAATCTTTGTAAGATAAAGTTGTAGCTCCCATAGAAGCAGCTTGCATAGCTAAATCTTTAGTTAAGTCAGTAGCTTTTTCAACTGGCTCAGTAATTCCAACTAAAGCAGCAATTTTACCAACGTGAGTATAAGATCCTACATAAGGAGCTTCAATTCTTTCAAAAGAAGGAACTTCGATTTTCTCACCGATTACACCAGTTTGCTCAATTAATTTTTCAGCAACAGTATTACCATCTCCAAAATCAGCAGCTAAGAAATCTTCTTTGTTAGTAAAGTTAATAGCGATATCAACAAACTGTTGGGCTAATTCTTTATATGTATCATTTTTAGCAACGAAATCAGTTTCACAAGCTAAAACGATTGCAACACCATAAGTGTTATCTTCACTAACTTTAGCGATGGCTACACCTTCAGATGAATCACGATCTGCTCTTTTAGCAGCAATTTTTTGTCCTTTTTTACGTAAGATTTCAATTGCTTTATCGAAGTCTCCTTCTGCCTCTACTAAAGCTTTCTTACAGTCCATCATTCCTGCACCAGTAGTTTCTCTTAACTTTTTTACGTCTGCAGCGCTAATTTTTGACATTTTATGTTTTTTTATTAGTTGTATTAATAATTACAATGATAAAATAAAATAAAGGTTTCAATATGATGAAACCTTTAAATTAAAATTTATTTTGCTTCTTCAGCTTTTGCTTCAGTAGTTTGAGCTTCTTTCTCTGTTTTAGCTTTTTCCTTATCAGCTTTTCTTTCAGCTAACCCTTCAGAAATTGATTCAGTAACATAAGATAAAACTTTGTCAATTGACTTAGAAGCATCATCATTTGCAGGAATTACAAAATCGATCGGTCTTGGATCAGAGTTTGTATCAACCATTGCAAAGATAGGAATGTTTAATTTTTGAGCTTCAGCAATAGCAATGTGCTCTTTCTTTACGTCAATTACAAATAATGCACCTGGTAAACGAGTCATATCAGAGATAGAACCTAAATTCTTTTCTAATTTTTCACGTTGACGGTTAATTTGTAATTTTTCTCTTTTAGATAATGCATCAAAAGAACCATCTTGTTTCATTCTATCAATAGAAGCCATTTTCTTTACAGCTTTACGGATAGTAACGAAGTTAGTTAACATACCACCTGGCCATCTTTCAGTGATGTAAGGCATGTTTACTGATTTTGCTTTTTCAGCAACGATATCTTTAGCTTGCTTCTTAGTAGCAACGAATAAGATTTTACGTCCTGAGTTAGCTATTTTTTGTAGAGCTGCAGTAGCTTCATCAATTTTAGCTGAAGTTTTATACAAGTCAATGATGTGAACACCATTACGCTCAGTATAAATGTAAGGAGCCATATTTGGGTTCCACTTTCTAGTTAAGTGTCCGAAGTGTACTCCACTTTCTAATAATTCTTGAATGTTTGCCATTTTAAAAAATGTGTTTACGTTCTGTTTTCGCAATATTTCAGTAGTTATTAAGTCTGAAATATTTAGATACTAAACTGTTAATAAATAATATACTCTTATAAATAACAGTTCAAATAAACGATTAACGTTTAGAGAACTGGAATTTCTTACGTGCTTTCTTCTGGCCGAATTTCTTACGCTCAACCATTCTTGGATCACGAGTTAATAACCCTTCTGGCTTTAATACTGCTTTGTGTTCTTCATTGATTGAAACTAAAGCCCTGGTAATTGCTAAACGAATTGCTTCTGCTTGACCAGTAACACCACCTCCATATACATTAACTTTAATATCGTAAGAAGCTAAGTTCTCAGTTAACATTAAAGGTTGTTGAACTTTATATTGTAAAGTTGGAGTTGTGAAATAATTATTTAATTCTCTTTTGTTGATAGTAATGTTTCCACTTCCTTCAGAAACATATACACGAGCAACAGCTGTTTTTCTTCTACCGATTTTGTGAACTGTTTCCATTATTTAAGATCGTTAAGGTTAATAGTTTGTGGTTTTTGAGCTTCCTGTCCGTGCTCTGTACCAACGTATACATATAAATTTCTAAATAATGCGCTACCTAATTTATTTTTTGGTAACATACCTTTAACTGCTTTCTCTACTAATCTTGTTGGATCTTTTTCGAAAATTTCTTGTGCAGTAAGAGATTTTTGTCCACCTGGGTAACCAGTGTGACGTAAATAAGTTTTGTTAGTCCACTTGCTTCCAGTTAATTGTACTTTGTCTGCATTGATAATAATTACGTTATCACCACAGTCAACATGCGGAGTGTAGTTTGTTTTGTGTTTACCTCTAATAAGTTTTGCAACTTTAGAAGCTAAACGACCTAATGACTGCCCGTCCGCATCAACTAAAACCCACTCTTTGTTTACAGTAGCTTTGTTAGCCGATACCGTTTTGTAACTTAATGTGTTCATACACGATTTAGTTTTTGTCTGTTAATAATTTTTATTTTTTCCTTAAAAAAGGAGTGCAAATTTACAATTAATTATTTATCTGGCAAATAGTAAGTTGCTTTTGTTTTGGTTTGTTAAATCGATATTTTAAATTAACATATTATTAAGAGAAATTGGCGGTACTTTTGAAGATTATTAAAAACTACTAATGAGAGTCAGAAAATTACTTCCTTTTCTTGGATTGTTTCTATTCAAAAATACATTCAGTCAAGAGAGTGAAAATAGTACTATTGTTGTTCCAAAAAAAATTTACAACACAAAAAAAATGATTACACTTCCAAAAATTGATGGAGTAATCACAGATAAGGCATGGGATCATTTGGATTGGGGTGGAAACTTTACACAAAAAGTTCCTGATGAAGGTAAGGCTCCAACCTACGATACTAAGTTTAAAATAGGATATGATGAAAAGTATCTATATGTGGCCTTAAAAGCTTTTGATGAGGAACCAGAAAAAATTGAGGAGCGTCTTTCTAGAAGAGACGGATTTGCTGGAGATAGAATAAATGTTATTATTGATAGTTATCATGATAAACGTACAGCTTTTGTTTTTACGGTAACAGCTGCTGGTGTTAAGGGAGAAGAGCTTGCAACACAAAATGGTCAGAATTGGGATGCTAGCTGGAATCCAATTTGGTATACAGACGCTAAAGTTGATGATGAAGGATGGACAGCTGAAATGAAAATTCCTTTAACGCAGTTGCGTTTTGGTAATTCAGAGGAGCAAATTTGGGGTTTAAACATCAATAGAATGTTATTTAGAAAGCAAGAAAGGTCTCTCTGGCAAAGAATCCCAAACGAAGTTTCTGGCTTTATTAGCGAAGCTGGTGAACTTCATGGTTTAAAAGGATTAAAATCACAAAAGCAATTAGAAATTCAACCATTTACAGTTTTTCAATACGATACTTATGAAAAGGAAGGTAGTAATCCCTTCAGAGATGGTAGCGATTTTAGTGTAAATGCAGGTTTAGATGCTAAAATTGGAATTACTAATGATTTAACGCTAGATTTAACCGTGAATCCTGATTTTGGACAAGTTGAAGCTGATCCAGGAGCAATTGCTTTAGATGGATTTCAAATATTCTTTAATGAACAACGTCCGTTTTTTGTTGAAAATAAGAATATTTTCGATTTTCGATTTGCGAATGGGCCAGATAATGTTTTTTACAGTCGACGAATTGGTAGAGCTCCACAAGGTAGTGTGAGTTTAGCGGATAATGAATTTGCGGATGTTCCTATCAATACTACAATTTTAGGTGCTGCAAAGTTTTCAGGTAAAACAAAAGATGGTTGGTCGATCGGAATTTTAGAAACAGTTACTTCTAATGAATATGCAGAAATAGAAAATAATGGTAATAGGAGAGAAGAGCTTGTTGAGCCGCTAACGAATTATTTTGTAGCAAGAGTTCAGAAAGATTTTAATGAGCGAAACAGTTATATTGGTGGAATTTTTACATCAACAAACAGAAATTTAACTGACGATTTAAGTTTCCTAAGAAAAAATGCTTATACAGGAGGATTAGATTTTCGTCATGAATGGCATAATAGAGATTATTATATTCAAAGTAACTTTGTTGCTAGTCACGTAACAGGTAGTAAAGAGGCAATTCAAGCAACACAAGAATCTCTAACGCACTTGTTTCAAAGAGTAGATGCTAGTCATGTTGAAGTTGATCCAAATAGAACTTCGTTAACGGGAACTGGAGGTCGAGTTTTTGGAGGAAAACGAGGCGGAGGAAATTGGAGATATTGGGCTGGAGTAAATTGGCGTTCTCCAGAGTTAGAACTGAATGACGTAGGTTTTCTTAGGCAAGCAGATGAAATTAGACAGTTTGCGAATATTCGATATTTGTGGCAAGTTCCAACAAAAATATATAGGGATGCTAATGTTAGAGTTCGACAATTATCTTCTTTTGATTTTGAAGGAAATTATAACCGAATGGAATATAGTCTTGAAGGAAACATTAATTGGATAAATAATTGGTGGACCGAATTAGAGTTAGTCCATAAGCCAAGAATATTTTTAAACACCTTCTTACGAGGAGGACCAAGATGGCGTTATTCTGAAGAGAATTATATGGTGTTGTTTTTTGGTTCAGATCAGAGTAGGAAGTTTAATTTTAGAGCTGGATATATTCAAAGTGGGACTGAACAAAACAATTTCTCTCTTACAAGATATGTCTTAGGTTTTAATTATCAGCCTTTTGATTCTTTTAGCGCTTCTTTAACAACAGAATTTTCTAAAAACCCTAATAAAACTCAATATGTAGGAGAGGCAGATTATGGTTCTGTTAAAAGATATCTTTTAGGAAATATCGATCAAAAAACATGGAGTACAACATTAAGATTGAATTATAGTTTTAATCCTAATTTATCGATTCAGTATTATGGTCAACCATTTATTTCTAGAGGTAGATATAATAATTTCAACTACGTAAATAATTCTATTGCTAAAGATTTAAATGAGCGTGTTACTTGGTATGATGATAATCAAATTCAACAATCACCAGGAGGAGATTATTTAGTAGATGAAGACAGAAATGGAGTTGTAGATTATCAATTCTCGGATCCTAATTTTTCATTTGTTCAGTTTCGTTCAAATTTAGTAGCACGATGGGAATATATTCCGGGTTCTGAACTGTTTTTGGTTTGGGCACAAGGAACTACTGGAAATGTTGATTCTGATAGATCTTTATTAGGAGGATTGAATAATCAGATTTTAGATAATACTTTAGAGAATACATTTTTAATCAAAGCAACTTATAGGTTTTTGTAGTAAGCAGAGATTTGTTTCGTTTTGAAGTAACGTTACACAATTATGTTACCTTATGAACGACAACATTCACCGCAAACGAACACAGAAAGATGGTAAGTTGAATTTTAAACTTTTTGTTGTATTTAGAGTGTAAAATGGAAATTAGCTCACTAAAAGGCTTAACTTAAACCTGGAATTAAAGTCCATAGTGCTTTTTTAGTATGGTTAAGAACATATGGTAGCTTTGATTAAGATCACAAAGCGCCATCTATATTCTACAATCACCAGAACAAAGATTAGTAGAGTTAGTGCAAAAATCACGTCAATTAGAAAAGCAAAACAATCGTTTAGAAGCTTAAGAGAAAGAAAATATTTCTTCTACGTGTATACTCTCGAATTATTAGTAGAATGGTTTATTATCGAACTAATTATACAGTTAAGACAGTTCAATTAATAGCAAATAAAATTATTTAGTTGGTTCGAGGTGTAAAAACAAAACAATTAAGAATTGGAACAAGAGAACACACAAATCTTATTGAACATTTGAAGTGAATCGACCAGAATGAGTTTGAGTAGCAGATATTATCTATCAAGGAAAACGAAAAGTTCCTATTTACATTTCATTAGTTACCGATACATACTTTACAGGTTATAATTTGGATAAAACTTGAGAAGAAAGCTCAGCTGTGCAAGTTTTGACTGTAAAAAATAGAATATCAAAACAAAATGATAATAAAATCATAAAAAAAAACACCCTCAAAGCTTTATACTTCTTCGGATGTTTCACATATTTAATCCATAAATAACTGTTACGCTATTTTAAGATTATTCATTGTAAAATACTATTCTACTTTTTGATCCAATAAATCAAAGAATTGATTTAAGCGAGGTAATATAATGATTTTTGTACGTCTGTTTTTTGCCTTATTAGCAGGAGAGTCATTTACTGCTAATGGAATATAACTACTTCTACCAGCTGCGATTAAACGTTGTGGAGCAACTTCGTATTTGTTTTGTAACTCACGAACAATAGCAGTAGATCTTCTTACACTTAAATCCCAGTTGTCTTTTAAAGTTGATCCTTCAGAAATTGGAGTGTCATCAGTATGACCTTCAATCATAACATCCATTTCCGGCTGAGCATTTACAACTGTAGCAACTTTCTTAAGAACTTTAGAAGCTTTATCTGTGATGGTATAGCTACCACTTTTAAATAATAATTTATCAGAAATAGAAATGAAAACTACTGTTTTTTCAACATTTACTTCAATATCTTGGTCATCAATTCCATCTTGTAATTCTTTCTTTAAGTGAAAAGCTACAACTAAGTTTAATGAATCTTTCTTAGATGCTGCTGCTCTAATTTTGTTGATGTATTTGTCTTTCTTTCCTAATTGAGATAATGTTTCTTTTATATTATCATTAGCTCCTTTGGTAAGAACGGTTAAATTTTCAACTTGTTGAATAGTATTTTGTTTATCTTTCTTCAATTCTTCAACTCGTGTTTCTAAATCTTTAGAGCGATCTTGATATTTTTCCTTTTCTACTAAACACTTGGTTAAGTTAGTTTTTACTGTTAACAATTCATCTTTTGTTTGCTTGTGTTGTAATTTTAAAGCTTCAAGCTCTTTATTAGCAGCACATGACATTAACAAAAAAGTAGCTGATATAAATAATACTATTTTTTTCATCTTGATTATAGTTAAATGTAAGTTGCAAATTTAGCAAAATGATTAAACTAAAAGTCATCTTAACGCTATTTTAGTATATATTAGTTTATTTTTGTTAAATAAATCTAAATCAACCATGTTTAAGCAATATTTACTTCTGTCGTTTTCAGTTTTAATAATATTCTGTGCTTGTAAAGAAGAGCAAAAAAAAGATGAATATACCAAGCTTCGTGGCGATATTTTTGGTACCACTTATACAATCGTTTATAAGGATAGTAAAAATTATCAAGATGAAATTAATACAGTTTTTGAAGCGTTTAATAATTCATTGTCAACTTATATTCCTAGTTCAATTATAACCAAAGTTAATGAGAACGATAAGTTTGTCGTAGTTGATGACTATTTTATTGAGGCTTTTGAAAAAGCGAAAAGAATTTATAAAGAGACAGATGGTTTTTTTGATCCTACTATTGGTAAATTAATTAATGCTTATGGTTTTGGTTCTGGTAAGGAGAAGAAAAACTTAACCAAAGAAGAAATAGATTCTTTGAAACAGTTTATGGGATTTGAGAAAATTACTCTTGTAGAAAATAAAGTAAATAAGCCAAACGAAATAGAGTTCAATGTAAATGCCTTTGCAAAAGGTTTTGGGGTTGATGTTGTAGGAAGATTATTAGAAGGTAAAAATATCGAAGATTACCTTGTTGAAATCGGAGGTGAGATAAGGGCAAGAGGAAAAAGTCCGAGAAATTCACCTTGGAAAGTAGCAATTGACGACCCTAACACAGATGGTTCAAGAAGTCAATCAAGAACTATTGAAATAAACAATCAATCTATGGCAACTTCTGGTAATTACAGAAAGTTCAAGTTAAATAACAAGGGAGAGAAAGTTGTTCATACTGTAAATCCAAAAACAGGTTTAGCGCAAGAAAATAATTTGTTAAGTGCATCAGTTCTAATTAAAGGTGACTGTGCAGATGTCGATGCGTATGCGACTGCTTTTATGGCTATGGGATTAGAAAAAACAAAAGTATTTCTAGAAAAACATCCAGAATTAAAGGTGGTTTTATTGTACGCGAATAAAGAAGGAGAGATTCTTGAGTTTACTAATTAATTTTTATAGCAAATAGGCAGAATTTCAGTTTCGTCTAACGCATATTTTGTAACCAAGTCATGGGGAATTTTTTCCGAGTATTTAATTTCTTCTACGTTAAATCCAACAGAGCGTAATTTGTCGAAGTAATCCATTCCATAAATACGAACATGATCGTATTGTCCGAAAATTTTAGCACGTTCTTTTGGATCCGTTATAGAGTTGTCTTCAAAAGTATTTTTTCTGTTAATATCTTGAGGAACCTGAAATATTCCAAATCCGCCAGGTTTCATAACTCTTAATAATTCCTGGATTGCCTTAGTGTCATCAGTAACATGTTCTAAAACATGGTTACAGAAAATAATGTCAAAAGTATTAGCTTCAAAAGGTAAATCACAGATGTCTGCTTTTATATCTGCTAAAGGAGATTCAATGTCAGATGTAAGGTAATCTAAATTCTTTTGATATCTAAATCGACTGTAGAAACATTGCTCTGGTGCTATATGTAGTAGTTTTTTCTTCTTTTGTGATGTGAAGAAATCAGTTTCATTTTTTAAATATAACCAAATTAAGCGATGCCTTTCCAAAGACAAGGTCGATGGTGATAATACATTCTTACGTTGTATTTCATATCCATAAGGAAGCATTTTTCTGAATGATTGACCGTCAATTGGATCCGTAAAATTATTTCCTTTCAACCAAAAAGTTAAAAAGAATCTCACCGGATAGCTTAATTTAATAAGCAACGGACGAGGAATAGTGTTTAATATGGATTTAAAAAGAGACAATTTAAAGAACTAAAGGTTGTTGTCTGAATTCTTTTTCTTCGTCACTTTCAATACCTAAAGCTTCATAAATGTAATGAAAAGTTGAAAGTAATTCAGGTTTTCCATCAACAATAGCAACATTATGTTCGAAGTGTGCAGAAGGTTTTTCGTCTAAAGTAGTTATGGTCCAGCCATCTTTATGATGTCTTATTTTTTGAGTGCCCATGTTTGTCATTGGTTCAATTGCTACAACCATTCCTTCAATGAATTTTTTTCCTCTCCCTCTTCTTCCGTAGTTCGGCATTTCAGGATCTTCATGCATCGTTTTACCAAGTCCATGACCAACTAATTCACGAACTACACCATAACCATGTTTTTCAGTATATTGTTGAATAGCATATCCAACATCTCCAACTCTGTTACCTACCTTAAACTCACGAATTCCAACATATAAACTCTCTTTAGTAACATCAAGTAATTTTTGAGTTTCAGGAGCGATTTCTCCAACAGGGAAAGTATAAGCGTGATCACCATAATAGTCATTTAGTATGGCACCACAATCAATAGATAGAATATCCCCTTCAGTTAAAGGTGTGTTGTTTGGAATTCCGTGCACTACTTGAGAGTTAGGACTCATACAAAGTGTATTTGGAAAATCATACAAGCCAAGAAAACCAGGAATTGCGCCTTGCTCTCTAATAAATTCCTCCGCTAACTTATCTAAATACAAACTAGTTACACCAGGTTTTACCTCTTTAGCAAGCATTCCTAATGTTTTAGAAACTACAAGCGCACTTTGACGCATTAATTCTATTTCTTCTTTAGTTTTTTGTATGATCATAACCTAAAATAAAGTGCAAATATAATTTAAGAAAATCAGATAAATACTATTGTCTCGGTTTATTGAAATAAAAATAAATAAACGATGTTAATATCCAACATAGAAGAATATTCAGAAAGAAATTTGAAAGGTTCCAGCTATTATTTGGGAAATCGTTTTTATTTAGCCAAAATTGATGATAATATTTAAATGGAAAACCAATATTAACAACTGGCTTCATGTTTAAATTTCCAGCTGAGAATAAGAGAGAATACATTAAAGAAACGTAAGAGGTAACACAAAATGTTATTATGGAAATTAGTAAACTTTTGAATAAGGATTGAAGCGTCATTGTTTGACACCAATTATTTTTCATATGCATGTTTGTATCCTTTTTCTAAAAGGATTAAAAGCATGTCTTCCTCCAGCGAAGCTCCATCTATCGTATGTTCTACAAATCGTCCAATTTCTTTTCCATTTTTGTAGAAAATAAAAGTAGGAACTCTTTCAATATTATATCCTTTTTCAATTCCGTTTGCAGTTTTATTACGATTTACAGTAGCAAAAGCCAGTTTGTTGTAATCAAAACCTGCTTCGTCTAAAATCTTATAAAAATTAGGTGTTTCTCTGCGGCTATCGTCACACCAAGTTCCCATAAAACCTTTGATAGTGATATTTGTTAAAAGTGGCTTTAATTTATTGATAACACTTTTATCAGTTTCGTAATATTCGTAGTAGTCATTAAACCATTCGCTACCGAATGGCTCTTGTTTAAAGTCACTTTTAGTAGCATAGCCTACTAAATTTCCATTAGCATTTTTAGTCGCTTTGGGTTTAGAATTATTGTTTGCTAATTTTTGACTGGAAGCACATGCGGCTAAAATTATTACTGAAACGAATAAAAGTATTTTTTTCATTTTGGATTTATACTAATGAATGTTGTGTCATTTCCTTTGGTTGTTCGACTCCAATTAATTTTAAAATTGTTGGAGCTATATCGCCCAAAATACCATTTTTAATTGACTTTAGCTCATTGTCTATTAAAATTAATGGGACAGGATTGGTAGTATGAGCTGTGTTTGGTGAACCATCAGGATTAATCATTGTTTCACAATTACCATGATCAGCAATGACTAAAGTAGTATAGTTGTTTTCTAATGCTGTGGTAATGATTTCGCTTGTGCATTTATCTACAGCTTCACATGCTTTTACTGCAGCGTCAAAATCACCTGTATGTCCAACCATATCGCCATTTGCAAAATTTAAACATACGAAATCTACTTCTGCTTTTTGAAGTTCAGGAACAATTACATCTTTAATCTCAAAAGCACTCATCTCTGGTTGTAAATCATAAGTAGCAACCTTTGGAGAAGGACATAAGAGTCTCTTTTCCCCTTCAAATTCTTTTTCTCTTCCACCAGAAAAGAAAAATGTAACATGAGGGTATTTTTCAGTTTCAGCAATTCGAATTTGTTGCTTACCTGCCTTTGATAAAACTTCTCCTAAAGTATTTACAATGTTTTTGTTGTCATAAACTACCTTAATTCCTTCGAAAGTATCGTCATAATTTGTCATTGTAACGTAGTACAATGGTAATTTCTTTAGGTTTTGTTCTGGAAAATCTTTTTGGTTTAAAGCCTGTGTTAATTGACGTCCGCGATCGGTTCTAAAGTTGAAGAATATTACAACATCATCTTCCTTTATGGTCGCTTTTGGTTGATTCTCATCATCAACCATAATTATAGGTTTAATGAATTCGTCAGTTACGTTTTCAGCATAACTGTTTTCAATGCTTTCAATTGCATTTGTAGTTTTTTTACCTTCTCCATGAACTAAGGCGTTGTAAGCTAGAGCAATTCTTTCCCATCGATTGTCTCTGTCCATGGCATAATATCTTCCTGTTATACTTGCCAATTCTGCTGAAGTTGAATTCATAAACTTGTTCATGTCTTCGATAAATCTTTTTCCAGATTTTGGATCCGTATCTCTTCCATCTGTAAAAGCGTGCAAGAACAAGTTCTCAATTCCATAGTTATCGGCAGCTGTAATTAACCCTTTTAAATGATTAATATGTGAATGAATTCCACCATCAGAAACTAAACCTAACAAGTGAACAGTTTTGTTATTTTGCTTTGCAAATTCAAAAGTGTCAATTAATACTTTTTCAGAAGACAACGTGTTGTCTTCAATAGCTTTATTGATTTTAGCAAGGTTCTGATAAACAATTCTTCCAGCGCCTAAATTGATATGTCCAACCTCGGAATTACCCATCTGTCCAACAGGAAGACCAACGTGTTCGCCATCCGTTCTTAGTTCTGAATGAGGATAGCTTTTATATAAAGAATCAATAAAAGGAGTATTGGCTTTGTCGATTGCAGATACTTTTGGGTCAGGCGAAATTCCCCAACCATCTAAAATCATTAAAATAACTTTCTTGTTCATTAGATTTAGTTTGGAAAGTAAAAGTAGTAAAGATTTACTACCTACACTTAAAATTTAACGAAACCGATTGCGAGTTCGAATAAATTTTCAACTAAAATTTTAACCGAATTAAGAAATAGGTGATTCCTAAAGCGATCAAAGAAATTCCAATTCCATTAGTTAATAGCTTTCTCTTATTTTCTAAACGAATCTTCTTTTTTATCAATAATAAATCTTCTTTCGTTGCACTATTCTTAAAAATCAAATGATTTGTTGAGTCCGAATGACTCGAGTGGTTTTTCATTTTTTTAAATGTACTTTTTCTTTCTCTTTTGTTGTTTTTTAAACTGCTAATCATAGCAGATACAGGTCCTCCGAATCCCATAGCAAATTGTTTTAATTTTATTGATAGGTAGTTAAAAGGTAAGAATTGTTACAGTTAAAGTGCTGAAAGATTGTTTTTGGTTAATTTGTTGATATTAATTTAAATTGTAGTTTTGCACCCCTCAAAAAAGGAGGTATGTGTTTGTGATTTATTCTAAGAATATATTATAGACAATTGTGTAAATAAAGAATTATAAAAGTAATAATACAAAATGAAAGTATTTAATATAATCCCTGCTCTTATTTTAGTGTGTTTAAATATTCACGTTGCTTTTGCTCAAGAAATTTCAAGAGAAAGTAAGAAGCAAATAAAAGTGCAAGAGGAACAAATACGCGTAAACGAGGAAATGTTAGTTTCTGGAGTAAAAGGATTAGCAAGAATTAAAAGTCGTTTAGAGAAAGATAAGATTAAAAAGAAAATAAGTCAAATAGAAGCAGAAAGAAAGGAAAAGATAATAAGAAGTGTACAATCGAGACTTTCTTCTTTAGAAAGAAAAATAGCAAAACAAAAGGAAGAATTGAATGATTTTAAAAAGAGCCTAAATATTGCTGCGGAAGAAAAAATAGAAGCTAAAATTGTTGAGAATGCAGTTGTTGAAAAGACAAATAATTTAGATATTAAAGAAAGAGAGGAGAAGTTAGCATTAGCGAAGCAAAAACTAGCTCAAGAAATTAAGGAAAGTGAAGAGGCTTTTAAAAGACAACAAGAAGCGCTTAGAAAAAAGAATGATGAGCTTTCTAAACTTGATAATGAGTTAAAAGCTGAAAAGAAAGCTATTCAGGATAAATTGACTAAAGAAAACAGACAAAAAATCATAGATTTTGAAGATGATATTAGTGTGAATGAGGAAATTTTAGTAAGTGGTAGGGAAGGTTTAAAAAGAAATAAAGAGAAACTAGAAACGGCAAAATTCGAGGGATCTCTAACAAAGGAATCTATCGAAAGACGATATTCAGTTATAAAAAGAATTGAAAAGAGATTAAATAAAATAGAAAGAGAGATTGAAATTAAAAAAGAGGCTATTAGAAAGCTAAAAGGAGCATAAATTTTTCATTTTGTTAAAATTAAAAAAAAGCTGATACTTTCTGTATTAGCTTTTTTTATTTATAATGATTTATTAATCTCGATTCGAATATTTTCAAATAGTTCCCTTTATTTTTTGAATTCTTTTTTTAATAGGATGTCTAAATTGAAATTCAGAGAGTTTACTTGGCTCAGTTGTAGTTTTTATAGTATGATTTTTTCTATATCGAGAAATATAACCCGATTTTAGCGTTAGTTTTACATCTAAATTGTTCCTTTCTAAATCATCTTATTGATGATTTTTAAGAACCCGTTTTTAGTTCTATCTATAAAAGCAAAAGCATTTATCGTTTTTTTATTTTTTAGTAAATGAAATTCATGTTTATATTCTGTTTTTTTTTACCAGTCAATTATCAATTAAATTTATTCTTGATTCTATAAATGTAAACTGCTAGTCGTTGTTTGGTCAAAGTCTGCTAACGTTACTTCTAGATCAAGTAAATTTGCACTCTAGAGATTAAAAGCGATATCCTGCTCTGCGCTAAGACTAATTGTTTGTATTATTACGACAAATAGATTTTCTTGTTTTCATTATGTTTTAAATTATAAATAAAGACTATAGTTTTTTAACGAAGTAACAATCTTTTTTTTAGTTTTCTTCTTCTTATTTTGAATGGTTTTCTTGGTCCAATAAAAGATACAAAATTTAAAATTTTAAGGTTTATTAATTTTCAAATGAGTATTTTTATGCTTACAAACAACCCTAAGATTTTTAACTTATGAAAACTCACTTTGAGCTTAATGAGGTAACGAAAAAACTACCGAAACATTTGCACAAGTTTGTGGTGAAGCAACCGTATGATGAATATACTTCTCAGAACCAAGCAGTATGGAGATATGTAATGAGGATGAATGTTGATTATTTGGGGAAAGTAGCTCATAATTCCTATTTAGATGGATTAGATAAAACAGGAATTTCTGTTAATACCATACCAAGAATGGAAGGAATGAATAGAATTTTGAAAGAAATTGGATGGGCTGCGGTTTCAGTTGATGGATTCATTCCACCAAATGCATTTATGGAATTTCAAGCTTATAATGTATTGGTAATTGCATCTGATATGAGAACGATAGATCATATTAAATATACTCCAGCACCTGATATTATTCATGAAGCTGCTGGTCATGCACCAATTATCGCTAATCCTGAATATGCTGAATATTTAAGACGATTCGGAGAAATTGGAGCAAAAGCAATTTCTTCCGCTCGAGATTATGAAATGTATGAGGCAATTCGTTTACTTTCTATATTAAAAGAAAATCCAAATTCTACTCTTAAAGAAATTCAAGAAGCTCAAGAAAAGGTTGAATGGTTACAGAATAATATGGGAGAGCTTTCTGAAATGGCTCAAATAAGAAACTTACATTGGTGGACTGTTGAGTATGGGCTTATTGGAACTGTGGAGAATCCTAAGATTTATGGCGCAGGTTTATTATCTTCCATAGGAGAGAGTAAATGGTGTATGCAAGATTCTGTTAAGAAATTGCCATATACATTAAATGCTTCAAATGTTTCTTTTGATATTACAAAACCACAACCCCAATTATTTGTAACACCAGATTTTGCTCATTTAAGTTTAGTGTTAGAGCAATATGCAAACACTATGGGAATTCGTAAAGGCGGATTAAGTGGAGTTAAGAAACTAATAGATTCTAAAAACTTGGGAACAATTGAATTGTCAACAGGAATTCAAATTTCAGGAGTATTTTCGAATGTAATTACAGATTCAAATAACAAACCAATTTATATTCAAACAGCTGGAGGAACCGCACTTTCAAATCGAGATAAAGAATTAATCGGTCACGGAATTAATTATCATAAAGAAGGATTTGGAAGTCCAATTGGTAAATTGAAAGGAATTAATATTCCGATTGAGAATATGAGTCCTAGAGATTTAGAGGCTTATGGAATTTATGAAGGTAAAACAGTAAGTTTAGAATTTGAAGGTGGTGTTAACGTTAAAGGTGAAGTAATTACAGGAACAAGAGATTTAAGAGGTAGAATCTTATTAATTTCTTTTAAAAACTGTACTGTTTCTCATTTTGATACCGTTTTATTCCATCCAGATTGGGGGATTTACGATATGGCTGTTGGGGTAGATATTGTTTCGGCTTATTCAGGCCCTGCAGATGTAAATTCTTACGAAGATTTAGGTAAAGTTTCTGAAACTAAAACGCATAAAATTAATTACTCCGATTCTGATCGAGAACTGTATGGTTTGTATGATCAAGTTCGACAAATTCGAGAAGAGGATACTATTTCTGAAGAAGTAGTTTTAGGTATTTTTAACATTGTTCAAGAGAAGTTTAATAACGATTGGTTATTAGCATTGGAGTTGTATGAGTTGTCTGTTGAAAACAATTACAGTACTCAAGATGAAATAAAAGCATATTTAGATAATCTTAAAGTCGATGAAGAGTATTCTAGTTTGATTAATGATGGATTGTCGATAATATATAACGAGCAAGTAGTTTAAATGAACTTATTTAATTTATTATTTAGAAAAAAAATATGGCAAATAAAATTCAAGAGTACCTAAATAAAGGTGCAGTTGTATTAGACGTAAGAACTTTAGCTGAATGGAACGAAGGACATAGTGAAGGAGCGAAACACATTGTTTTGAACACGATTCCAGAGAATGTAGAAGATATTAAATCTTGGAACAAACCAGTTATAGCTGTTTGTAGAAGTGGAGGAAGAAGTGGACAAGCTACAGATTTTTTACAAGGTCATGGAGTTGATATTATTAATGGCGGGCCATGGGGTAATGTTGATCAATACCTATAAAGATTTAATAAGATTTTACAATACAAAAGAGATGCAATCTGCATCTCTTTCTCATTTACTTACTATGAATATGCTTAGTGCTTATCTATAAGCAACCGCAACGTTTACTGCTCTAAAAGAAGTTACATTCCCCCAAATTCCAACTCCGGAATAGGCAATTGCATTGCCGTCAGCAGCAAAAGTTAATGTTCCTTCAGATTTCATATCTGTTGCTTCCAAATTAATTTTAGCAATACGATTAGCGTTATCTAAATTATAACTCTGACTGGTTACAACGCTTCCACTCTTTAAAAAATCTACTTTTACCACAGCTGATTCTGCGTTGAAATCAGTAGAAAAGTTTAGTTGAGTCATTGGCTCCTTAGCTGTAGTCGAGTAAATTGTTGATGTTACATTTCCCATTTTTATAAAGTTTTAAGTGAATATTGAGTTTAGTATGTTTAGGAAAGCTTTTAGGTTTTCTTGAACACTTTAAATATCAGGACTAATCTCCAAAAGAAAATGAAAATTAGAATGAGGAAGGTATTTCTTGGAATAAAATGGAAGTTATCGGGAATTAGTTTTTAAAATAAAGAAATCATTAATTGATTTTGTTTTTTTATTAGTTAGGTATGATTTCTTTTGTAAGAAAAAAGTTATGAAATTTTTAAAAGTACTTTTTCTAACCTTGGGCTTGATTTGTTTCACAGGTTTATACGGTCAGAATAAGGTTAAACTCGGATTACATGCAGGAGCAACTTATTCATCGTTGCGATTTGAAGCTGATGTTTTAGAACATGATTCTGAAATAGATTATTTATTTGGTATAAATGCCAATATTTATCTAAGTAAAAGATGGTCTTTTCAAACTGAAATCAATTACGAAAGAAAATTAGCAAGTGTATTTTCTCCTGAGTTTGTTCTGAATGGACAGGTTATAAATAGCTTTAGGATTTACGATCTTTATGAATTCGTAACAGTTCCTTTAACTGTACAGTATAATTTTAGTGATAAGAGTCCTTTATATGTTAAAGGTGGTTTTTTTACTTCTTATTTCCTAAAGGCTAGAGAAAGAATAAATGAAAGAGAGTGGAGTGATGATTTATCTCAATATTTTTCTGAATTTGATTCTGGTATTTCATTAGGGATAGGTAAAATTTTTGATATAAGTCAAATGTTCAGTTGTTTCATGGAGCTAAGAAATCATTTGGGAACTGTAAGTATAGAGAG
Source organism: Tenacibaculum sp. SZ-18 (assembly GCF_002813915.1). Taxonomy (NCBI): domain Bacteria; kingdom Pseudomonadati; phylum Bacteroidota; class Flavobacteriia; order Flavobacteriales; family Flavobacteriaceae; genus Tenacibaculum; species Tenacibaculum sp. SZ-18. Next base: position 160,964 of record NZ_CP019335.1, read on the forward strand.
TGAACCTCATTTTGAGTATACAAAAACGAATTCGTTAAGTTTTATTTTTTGTTGGCAAATCAAAATTTAGAAGCTTATAAATGAAAATTCCTTCTGTAACTTCTCTTGTTTAAATTTTAATTTTTCCAAGAACTTTTGATGAGCTTCAGAGTTAGGATTGAAAGGCTTGTGAGTAATTCCTTTTTGTATTTCTTCAACTCTTTTCATTGTTGATAATGAAAATTCATTAAACCAACTATAAACAAACTTTTCCCAGATATAATGAATAGCTGTTTGGTTAGGATGGATCATATCTTCTTTGTAAAAACGATAATCACGTAGTTCATCCATCATAATTTCATAAGAAGGAAAATAATGAATATTTTTTCTAGGTTCGATTACGTTATGAATTCCAGCAATTAAATGCGATTTACTTTGTTGATTTTGCACAAAACCATCTTTTACATGTCGTACTGGAGAAACCGTAAAAATTATAGAGACTTTAGGATTTATTGATCGAATTAAAGCCGTGATACTTTCTAAACTTTCAGTTACTTCATCAACAGATAGCAGTTCTTTTAAAAATTGCTTTTGAGGAACCTTATGACAGTTTGCGACCATCTTATCAGAACTTATATGTCTGTAAACCCAAGCCGTTCCTAAGGTAATTATAATGTGCGTTGAGTTGGTAAGTTGTTCATTTGTTGTTTTTATAGCTTCATTTAAGTTATGAAGCAGTTCTTCTTTAACGTTGTTGCTTAATTGAGAATGTGCATCAAAACAATGCCAACGTTCATTTAATTCGAATATATCCTCTTCTGTATATTCTTTATCGTTCATTGAGTTTACAACTAATTGTTCAATAGCTTTCGGATGAAACAATATTCCTAATGGATTTTGAGTTGATTGAAACTTGTAATATGAAAGTTTATTCCCAATGTTTTCAGAGAAACAAGAACCTAAAAGAAAAAGCTTAGAAGAATAATCAATTTGACGATGAACTTCTTTCTGAAGTGGTATTTGAGTTTGTAGATTCATATCTAAAAGTTAAACTAATTTTGTTTTTGAGACTACAATTCCATCCTCATCACAATAAATATAATGACCAGGAGTAAAGTCTATATCCGCAAAAGAGATTTTAACATTCACTTCTCCTTCAGGAATTTTTATACTTTTTATCGGTGTCGTATTCAGTGCTTTTACACCGATGTCTATGGTGGCTATTTCTCTATTATCACGAATACAACCAAAAATTACCACTCCGTTCCAGTTATTTTTAATTCCCATTGCGGCTAAATTATCTCCCATAAGAGCACAATTTAATGACCCGTCACCATCAACTACCAAAATTTTTCCTGTTCCGTCTGTATTAAGAGTTTGTTTTACTAAAGGAATTTTTTCAAAACATTTTACAGTTACAATTTCACCGTGAAAGTTCTTTTTAGCACCATAATCTTTAAAACCAATTGGAGTAGCTACTTGAAGCATATCAATAAAATCATCACATAAATCGGCTGTGTAAATATCCATTTTCTTTTAGTTAGAGGAATTCTGAGCTAATTTAACTGAAATTTCTGGTACTCTTTTATTGAAATAAGATTTGATGTTTTGAAAATCTATTTGGTCCAAGGATAAGAATAATAATGTTTCTTTTGAGTCTTGTTTATGAATGTGAATTTGATTCGGATAGACTTCTAAAGATATGATTTCATCAGTTTTGAAAACTCGTTCTTCTTTACCATTTTTATAGGTGATGTTTTTATTTTTAACTTGAAATGAAGTAGTTTTTTCTAAAGGAATACTGCTTACAGAGAGAATTAAAAGGAAGAGAAAAATTAATATTCCATGTATATTATATTCATTGATAAAGTACCCATACGTTAAAAAAGCAATAATTAGAATAACTGTGGAGCCTAACCCCGTGTCCTTGTGTACATAATCGTTTTCACTAGGAATATATAAAACATGAGAATCTTTTTTCTTTAAGAAAAACAATTTTATGGTGATGTAAATTACTAATAAAACTAATCCGATTGTAACTATAGTTTTAGGGATTTGATCAAAGTAGTAATCTAATTCTTCTTTGTAAAAAACAGTCAAGAAACTTCCTGCTAAAGATGAAACGTAGGTTGCATTTCTTTTACTAAATAGATCATTCTTTTTCATATTTCAAAAATAAAAAAAAGTCTAAAACTGAAATTTCAATTTTAGACTTTAATACTAGTGAGTTTATATTCGATTCTATATGATATAATCTTTTGCACGTTCTAATGCTTTTGGAATTCCACCTGGATTTTTACCTCCAGCTGTAGCAAAGAAATTCTGACCACCACCACCTCCGTGGATAAGTTTTCCTAATTCTCTAACTACTTTACCAGCATCATAACCTTTTTCATTGGCTAAATCTTTAGAAATATAACAAGTCAACATCGCTTTTTCGTTAGACGGCGCCGTTGCAAATAACACAAAAAGATTATCAACTTCCCCTCCTAATTCAAACATGATGTTTTTGATACTTCCTTGATCTAAATCTACTTTTGTAGCTAAAAAGTTTACACCATTAATTTCAGTGATTTGATTTTTTAAATCACCTTTCATGTTTTTAGCTTTATCCTTTAAAAGTTGCTCAATTTGCTTTTTAAGTGCAGCATTTTCATCCTGTAATGAACTAACAGACTTGGCTACATCTTTAGGATTCTTAAGTAAAGCCTTTACTTCTGAGAAATTACGTTCTACATTTTCGAAGTACTCTCCTACGGCAACATTTGTAATGGCTTCAATACGACGAATACCCGCCGCAACAGCTCCTTCTGATTTTATTTTGAAGTACCAAATATCTCCAGTTTGTTGGACATGTGTTCCTCCACACAATTCCATTGATTGTCCGAAACGAATTGCTCTTACACTATCTCCATATTTTTCTCCAAATAATGCAATAGCGCCTTCGTCAATTGCTTGTTGCATTGGAATATTTCTCTTTTCCTCTAAAGGTAAGTTCTCACGAATTCGAGCATTTACAAATTCTTCGATTTCTGCAAGTTGATCTTTATCAACTTTAGAGAAGTGAGAAAAGTCAAAACGCAAATAATCCGGACTTACTAAAGAACCTTTTTGTTCCACATGTGTTCCTAAAATTGTACGTAATGCTTGGTGTAATAAGTGAGTTGCTGTATGATTGCTTGCAGATAAGTTTCTGAATTCGTCATTTACAACTGCCTTAAACGTTTCGTTCAAGTTTTTAGGAAGATTTTTAGCAAAATGTATAATTACATTGTTTTCTTTTTTAGTATCTACAATATAAATGATATCGCCATTTGCAGTTTCTAAATACCCCTTATCACCGACTTGTCCGCCACCCTCTGGGTAAAAAGGAGTCATGTTAAATACTAATTGATATTGATCACCATCTTTTTTAGTAGATACTTTTCTGTAACGTGTTAATTTAACATCAACCTCTAGTGTATCGTAACCAACAAATTCTTCAACTTCATCTTCAAGTAATATTATCCAATCTCCAGTTTCACTAGCAGATGCCGCTCTTGATCGATCTTTTTGAGCTTGCATTCCTGCACTAAACTCCTCTTCATTTATTTCATAACCCTTCTCACGAGCGATTAACTGAGTTAAATCTAACGGGAAACCATAGGTGTCGTATAATTCGAAAGCTTTTTTTCCAGAAACCTCTTTTCCTTTTGTATCTTCAATTACTTTATCAAGTAATAATAATCCTTGGTCTAAAGTTCTTAAGAAAGATTGTTCTTCCTCCTTAATAACATTATGTACAAGTGTATCTTGCTTTCTAATTTCCGGGAAAGCATCTCCCATTTGGTGAGAAAGTGTTTCTGCTAACTTGTAAATAAATGGTTCTTTTTTGTTTAAGAAAGTAAACCCATAACGTATAGCTCTTCTTAAAATCCTACGGATTACGTATCCAGCTCCGTTATTACTTGGTAATTGGCCGTCTGCAATTGCAAATGAAACAGCTCTTACGTGATCTGCAATTACACGAATTGCAATATCAATCTTTTCATCTTTTCCGTATTCAATTCCTGTAATTGTTTCGATTTCTCTTATTAACGGAGTAAATACATCAGTATCGTAATTCGATTGAACTCCTTGTAAAACCATACAAAGACGCTCAAATCCCATTCCTGTATCAATATGTTTTGCTGGTAATTCTTCTAATGAACCATTGGCTTTTCTATTGAATTGCATGAAAACTAAATTCCAAATTTCAACAACTTGCGGATGATCTTCATTTACTAAAGATTTTCCATCAGTTTTGGCTTTTTCTTCTGCTGAACGAATATCCACATGAATTTCAGAACATGGACCGCAAGGTCCTTGTTCTCCCATTTCCCAGAAGTTATCCTTCTTATTCCCCATTAGAATACGATCTTCAGAAATATATTCTTTCCAAATGTCATATGCCTCTTGATCCATTTGAGTTCCGTCTTTTTCGTCTCCTTCGAAAACAGTAACGTATAAAATGTCTTTCGGAATTTTGTATACCTCAGTAAGTAATTCCCAAGCCCAAGCAATTGCTTCTTTTTTGAAATAATCACCGAAACTCCAGTTTCCAAGCATTTCAAACATGGTGTGATGATACGTATCATAACCAACTTCTTCTAAATCGTTATGTTTTCCAGATACACGTAAACATTTCTGCGAATCAGAAATTCGAGTACTTTTTGGGGCGGCGTTTCCCAAGAAATATTCTTTAAACGGTGCCATACCAGAATTGGTGAACATTAGGGTTGGATCGTTTTTTAACACCATTGGTGCAGAAGGAACAATTTCATGTTGTTTAGACTTGAAAAATTCTAAAAACTTAGTTCTAATCTCTTGAGATTTCATTCTTTTTTAGTTAAAAAATTTCTAATTGAGTGTAAAGAATGCTTATATGTTGAAACATTTTTTAAATTTGCACGTCTAAACATAGAAGTCGTTCTCTACTAAAGGACACAAAAATACTACATTTGGTCGTATGGCAAAAGTAAAATATTATTATGACCCAGAGACACTTTCTTACCAACAGATTGAGGTAAGAAAAAGGGATAAATTTAAGAACACAGTTATTGGTTTACTTGGTGTTGCTTTAGTTGCGTTTCTTGGTTTTGTAGTATTAAGCCAATTTTTTGAGTCGCCAAAAGAGAAAGCGCAAAAGAGAGAGTTAGAAAATTCCAACCTACATATGGAGTTATTGGGTAGGAGGTTAAGTGAACTTACCTCTGTTTTAGAAGATTTAGAGCAAAGAGATAATTATATTTACAGAACTTATTTTGAAGCAAATCCTATTCCAGATGAACAAAGAAAAGCAGGTTTTGGTGGAGTTAATCGTTATAAAAATTTAGAAGGATTCGATAATAGTGGAATGATTATAGACTTGACGAAGGATCTTGATATTCTTTCTAAAAGAGTCGTGGTTCAATCAAAATCCTTAGATGAAATTGTTGATTTAGCTAAGAAGAAAGAAAAAATGTTAGCTTCAATTCCTGCAATTAAGCCAATAAAAAATGAAGATGAAACAAGAATGGCTTCAGGATATGGTATGCGTCTGCATCCAATTTTGAAATCTTGGAGAATGCACAATGGCATGGATTTTACGGCTCCAACAGGAACACCAATATATGCATCAGGTAATGGTCAGGTGACAAGAGCTAACAGAAGCGCAACTTTTGGTAAAGTTGTTTATATCGAGCATGGTTACGGTTACAAAACTGTTTACGCTCACATGAGTAAAATAGTGACTAAAAAAGGACAGAAAGTTAAACGAGGAGATTTAATCGGATATGTTGGGAATACAGGGCGTTCTGCAGCTCCACACTTACATTATGAAGTACATAAAAATAACCGACCAGTAAATCCAATTTATTACTACTATGGTGATTTATCTCCAGAAGAATTTATAGCGATGCAAAAAGCATCTCAAGAGCAACGTCAGTCTTTTGATTAATTTGTACATTGCAAATAAAAACCGTCAATGCACGTTGATTTACCTGAGAAAAGATACTATAAAATCGGAGAGGTTGCGAAAGCCTTTAACGTTAATACTTCTTTAATTCGTTTTTGGGAAGGACAGTTCGACATCATAAAACCGAAAAAAAATGCAAAAGGGAATCGATTATTTACGCAACAGGATATTGAAAATTTCAAACTAATTTATAATCTTGTTAAGGAACGAGGTTTTACTCTTGATGGAGCCAAACAAAAACTAAAACAAGACCCTGAGAAAGTAATGAAAAATCAGGAAATAATTAGTAGATTAGAAGCAGTGAAAGCTGAGTTAATTCAAATAAAAAATCAATTAGAATAAAGACGTATGAGAAAAAATAAACTAACCAGAGTAGGAATAATCATTTTAATTTTAATAGGAGCTTTTCAATTCAATGGGATGGTTGGATTAAGAAATAGCGTTAAGACAGCTTGGTCTAAAGTTGAAAGTTCTTATCAAAGAAGAAATGATTTAATAGGAAACTTGGTTAAAACCGTTCAAGGAGCTGCTGATTTTGAGAAAAGTACTTTAACTGAAGTGATTAACGCAAGAGCTAAGGCAACACAGATATCAATTGATGCTAATAGTATAACTCCTGAAAATATAGCTCAATTTCAACAAGCACAAACAGGGTTAAAGGGAGCTTTATCTAAATTATTAGTATATGTAGAAAGATATCCTGATTTAAAAGCGAATAAGAATTTTTTGGAGTTACAAAGTCAATTAGAAGGTACGGAGAATAGAATCAATGTTGCAAGGGATAGATATAACGATGAGGTTAATAAATATGCTAATAAAATTGAGAAAATTCCTGGGGTAATTTTTGCAAAAATCTTCGGCTTTAAAGATATGCCAAGATTTAAATCGGAAGAAGGATCTGAAAAAGCAGTAGATGTAAATTTTAAATTCTAACTTTATGTCGAATCTAGAAGATTTTCTTTCATCAGAAGAAGAACAGGAAATCGTACAGGCCATTACGCAAGCAGAACGAAATACTTCGGGAGAAATTCGTGTGCATATTGAAAGTACTACAAAACTTAGGCATTATGATCGAGCTTTAGAAGTGTTTCAAAAACTAGAAATGAATAAAACAGAACAGCAAAATGGAGTATTAATATATATTGCTGTTGAGGATCATAAGTTTGTGATTTACGGAGATAAAGGTATCGATGCAGTTGTTCCCGACAATTTTTGGGATTCAACTAAAAACATAATTCAAGAATGTTTTATATCAGGTAAATTCAAGGAAGGAATTGTTGAAGGTATTTTAAAAGCAGGAGATGAATTAAAATCTCATTTTCCCTGGAATTCTAATGATAAAGATGAATTGTCAAATGAAATTTCGAAAGGATAAATGAAGAAGAAACTACTTTTATTATTTATTTTTTTTCTAGGAATTCAGATTGGTTTTTCTCAGTTTGTAATATCTAAGAAACCTAATTTTATTCCGGCGATAGTTGATAGCATAGGACTACTAGATAAATTCCAGTATGAACAACTCCATAAAAAATTAGTTAGATATAGTGACTCGACTTCTACTGAAATTCTCGTAGCTATAATTAACTCGACTAAGGGAGAAGAAATTGGATATTTGGCAACTAATTGGGCTCATGAATGGGAGATTGGACAGAAAGGCAAAGATAATGGGGTCTTTATGTTATTGGCCAAGGGCGATCGTAAAATAACTATTAGAACTGGTTATGGAACGGAACATTTATTAACTGACTTTACTTCTAGACAAATAATTGAAAGAGAGATTCTTCCATATTTCAAAAAGGGTAATTTTTATGCTGGTTTAGATAGTGGAGTAGAAGCTATCTTTAAAGTAATGAAAGGCGAGTATAAGAATACTCGCAAAAGAAATAGAAAAGGAGGAAATTTTGCTTTTGTAGTCTTTATTATCATTTTGATAATCTTTTTCATTCTTATTTCTCGAGGAGGAAAAGGTAAAGGAGGTAGACGAAATTATACTGATTCAGATTCCCGTGATATATTAGAAACTATCATTTTGAGTAATGCCGGTAGAGGTGGCTACAGAAGAACTGGTGGATTTGGTGGAGGAGGTAGTTTCGGTGGCGGTTTTGGAGGTGGTTTTGGCGGCTTCGGTGGCGGTGGCGGCTTCGGCGGTGGCGGTGCGACTGGAGGTTGGTAATATTTATTTATACTTCGGTTAACTTTTGATAACATTTAGGATTTATCTGCTATGTAGCTATGCAGGTAACAAATTCCTAAAATACAATGGCAACCAATTTAAAACGTAGAAACTTTTAAAAAACTCTTTATTAGCTACAGGAGGTATGCTGTTAGCTCCAAATTTTATTAGTTGTAGTTCAGATGATGTAAATACTTTACCATCGATTCCTTCAGATGCAACAGAAAAGAATTTCGACCTCGGAGTTGCAAGTTTCGATCCAACTAACTCTCAAGTAATTATTTGGACGAGATATACATCTCAGGAAACTTCTGTAAAATTAAGATGGCAATTAGCAAAAGATGAATCTTTTACGAATATTGTTCGTAAAGGAGAAGTAGAAACTGATGCGTCTAGAGATTATACTGTGGCTATCGAGATCAAAGACTTGGCACAGAACTTAAAATTATATTATCGATTTGCTAATGTTGATGATAAAGCTACCTCTGTAGTTGGTAAGACGCTAACCTTTGGAGCAAGTACTACTGAATTAAAGTTAGCTGTAGCTTCTTGTTCAAATTATGCTTACGGATATTTTAATGTTTATGAAGCAATCAATCAGTCGGATGGTGTTGTAGTTGTACATTTAGGTGATTATATTTACGAGTATGGAGAAGATACTTACGGTTCTTTTAGAGATCCTAGTCTAGCAGGAGATACCCATAATGCATGGCAAAGTGATTTAATAACAACTACTGGTGAAAAAGTAGGGGATGAGTTGGCAAGAAGCTCGGTTTACTCTCTTGGATATGAATCATTTGTTGGAAGAGATGTAGCACAGTAATTTGGTGGTGCTTTGGAGTTTTTAATTGATGATTTGAATTGTACAAATTTAGTAGATAGAGGGTTAATGAAATTAACTGTAACAGCAGCAGCAGTTAAAACGGACTGGACCTATGTAAGTTCTGTAACGGAAAAAACGTATACGACATCAGTAAAAAATACCTTGACTATTTAAACGTTATTTTAACAAGATAGGAAGCTCTTGTTGTCAGGAGCTTTTTTTATCTTTAATCCTATGAAAATTGTTCAATTATTCGTCTTCATTTTTCTATTTTATGGCTGTACAAATTATAGTCAAGTTACTTTTGTAACGAAACTTCCGAAGAAGTTAAAAGAAGCTTCTGGTTTGGTGAAATCAACCGACTCAACTTTTTGGATGCACAATGACGGAGGAAATAAAAATCGATTGTATTTGATAAATACTTCTGGTGAAATTATTAAAACTGTCGAGATAAAAGCTAAAAATAGAGATTGGGAAGATATCACATCCGATAATAAAGGAAATATTTATTTAGCAGATTTTGGGAACAATCGAAGTGCTAGAAAAGATTTGGTTATTTTAAAAATTAAAGAATCAGATTTGTTAAGTAAAAAATCTGTTAAAGTTGAAAAAATAAAGTTCAGTTATCCAGAACAAAATAAATTTCCACCAAAAAAGAAAAAGCTATTTTTCGACGCAGAAAGTATTTTCTACCTGAAAGAAAACTTATACATTTTTACTAAAAGTAGAGTAAAACATAACTATGGAAAAACAAGTTTATATCGAATTCCTGCTAAGAAAGGAACATTTGAAGCGGAATATATAAGTAGTTTTGAAAACTGTTCGAATATTAATTGTTGGATTACTTCTGCTGCAATTTCCAAGGATAAAACTAAAGTTGCTTTATTAACTTCTCAGGAAGTTTTATTATTTAGTGATTTCAAAAATGATGATTTTTTTACCGGAAACCTAAAGAGAATTGATTTAGGATTTTCTTCACAAAAAGAAGCCATTGATTTTGTGGGAGATTCATTGTATATCTCTGATGAAAGATCTCATGGTAGTGGTGGAAATTTGTATAGAATTTCTATTCCAAAAGATTAACGTAGAAGTTTAAATTAGATGAAATGGAATTAAATGTATTAGGTAAACCCTTGCAAAGTTGTTGTGCTGATCCAGCAACAGGATATTTTCGCGACGGATTTTGTAGAACTACAGGTATTGATTACGGCACTCATGTAGTTTGTGCTATTATGACTGATGACTTTTTGGAATTTACTAGAAAACGGGGTAACGATTTAACAACTCCAATTCCAAATTGGAAATTTCCTGGCTTAAAAGTAGGATCAAAATGGTGCTTATGTATTTCCAGATGGTTGGAAGCAGAAAAATATGGAAAAGCTCCGAAAATTATTTTAGAGGCTACAGATCAAAAAGCGTTGAAGTATACAACTTTAGAATTACTAAAAAAATACGAGTATCAAAAGAGTATTTAATCTAGCTTTCTAAAGTCTCAATAGCTAATTGTGCTGCTAATTCACCAGAAAGCATGGCGGCATTTAAAGAGCCATTGCATAATTGATCTCCTGCTAAAATAATAGAATCACTAACAGTTATTGCTTCTTTAGTTGGAGCATATCTTAAAGTATCTAGTTTTGGAAGTGCTTTAGGAATGTCATACATCTTGACAAACTTTGAGACTTCAATTCCACAAATTTCCTTGAGTTCTTTAATAACTTCTTTCACTAATAAAGTTTCATGTAAATTATGATCTCTTACAATTGTAACAGATAAAAGTTCTTTTTTGGAAGAATTATTGTTTGTTATCGAAGTAGTAAAAAAGATATTGTTAATTAGTGAAAACTCGTTTGCGAGTAATCCAATTAGTGGTTTATCAATAGTTCTTTTTGGTGTTTCAAAGTATAAGGTTTGACAAGATTTCCATTGTTGGAAATTAGAAGAAATATGATTGGTTAACAATTTCGAGGAATCTGTAGCGATAATGGTTAAATCACTTTTAAGTGTTTTTCCGTTTGTTAGTGTGATCAAATTCTTTTCAACTGACGCTACTTTCGTATTGAATAAAAATGAAGTTGATTTTAGTTGTTCTTTTAACTGATTTGGAATAGCGCCAATACCAGCTTTTGGTAATGCTGCATAACCTGTTCCAAACATTTTATAAACAAATTCGAACATTCTACTCGAAGTGCTTAAAGTAGTTTCTAAAAAAATACCACTGAAAAAAGGAGTGAAAAAGTTACGGATTGCCTTTTGTGAAAACCCAAATTTCTCCAGATATTTTAAAGTTGAGGTTTCGTCTTCGGAAAAAATATCCTCAAGAGTTTTATTTTTTAGAATTTTATTTAGCTTTAGTATTTTAAGCTTATCTACGAAAGTTACCTTATTTGTTGTTAATGTTGAAAAAAGCAAATCAAAACTTCTAAAACCATCCCCAAGAGTTGAAGAAGTTTTATTTCCAAAGACTATGGCACCAGGTAAAAATTTTTGAAGTTCTAGTTCTTCGTAGTTCAAGTACTTTTGGGCAGCTGGATAAGAAGTTAATAGTACTTGGAATCCATGATCTAATTGAAAACCATCATAAACATCGGTTTTAACTCTACCTCCAACAGAATCTGAAGCTTCTAAAATTGTTGGAGTATAGCCATTTTTTTCTAATTCAAGAGCAGTAATTAGTCCGCTAATTCCAGCTCCAATTATATAAATGTTTTGATGTTTTGTTGCAGTCATTCAATACAATTACGTTAGACTAAACTTTTTCCCAGATTTGATCAGCATTCAAAATGAAGCTACCAACATAATTAAAATTACAATGTTCAGGGGCAATTAAAGACAAAAAATGTTCTTCTTTCTTATTTAAATATAAATGATATGTTTCACCTATTATGGGTTCGAAAGAGAAGTTAGCGTTTAGAATTAAGTTGTTGTATTCGAACTCTTGCATCATTCTTTCGTATTCAGCTTTGAGTTCGAGGTATTTTGTTTTTATCTTATGATTTACCTTATTAACACTTCTGTTTTTCCATGCAGTGGTGTCGGTAGGTGTAATTACGGGAGCTCCAACAGAGGTTGCGTAGGGTTTTAATGCGGCATCGTATTTATCGGATTCTGTATTATATACAACCGAATCTGGCTTTTTTTTCTTAGTCATGTTAAGATTGTTTTTCTAAAGCTTCAATTTGCTTCATTACCTGCTCTGCCTCATAAACCTTTTCATCACTCAATTTTCTGTTTGAAGTAGATAGTTTGTGAGCATCTGCTAATAATTTCGTGTATAATTTCTGAAGTTTTTCCTTTTCGGATTTCTTTTTAAATAAACCAAACATAATATGACTCTTTGAGTTACAAAGATACAAAATGTTTAATCTATTTTGATATAAGTTAAACAAAAATATAATTCTGAGATTTTTGCTGTTGAAGAACAACTATTTTTTACGAGAAATTTACTAGTAGTAAAAGCCAACCAATTAATAAACACAAACCACCAATTGGAGTAATTGGTCCAAGGATTTTTATTTTTTTCCCGAACGCATCTGATAAAACTAAACCATAAATACTAAACGAAAATAATATAATTCCAATGATAAAAAATAGTGAAGCATTATCTAGCTTTGATTGGAAATTAAATCCGATTAACAGTAAAACAATGGCGTGATACATTTGATATTTAACACCAGTTTCAAAACTTGTTAATTGTTCTAAAGTTAATTTTTTCTTTAAGGCATGTGCTCCAAATGCTCCTAAGATAATTGATAAAGCTCCAAAAATAGAAGCTGCAGTTAATACAATTTGTTCTGTCATTATTAAAAGTTAAATCCAACGCTAAAGGTAAATCTACCTCCATCATTTCCGTTAAACATTGCTAAATTCATGGTAAACATATCTAATCCGCTTATCCATATTGATCCGCCGTAGCTTGAATTCCACGGTTCTGATTCTGTTGGAGCAAAAGGACTCCATACTTTTCCATAATCAAAAGCTCCTGTAATTCCCATTTTCATCGGAATAAAAGCTTTAATTTCACCTAAACGTAAACGTAAATCGTTTGAATGGTAAAAACTTTCGCTTCCAGTAAAACGTTGACGGTTATATCCTCTTAAACTTCTATTACCCCCAATTGTTGCTGCATGGTAAATTTCAAATCTATTTCTAAAGTTTAAATGACTTCCTATTTCCGAAGCCAAAACCAAGCTTCTGTTTGAAACTAAATTTTGATAAATAGCCAAAGAAGTTTTAATATAACCAAAGTTACGATTTGTGTTTTCTGCGTTCATTTTTGCACCCACGGTTAAATTGAAGTTCATTCCTTTCGTAGGGAAACTGTTATTATCAATCCTTCTGTGATTGAAATTAAACTCACCTCCAATGAAGTAATTTCTATTAAAAATATTAACTGGACTGTTAGAAAAGTCTGTAATATTTCTGCCAGGGGTATTTTCAATTTTGATTGCTTCGAAAGTTCCAGTTAGTTTTAAAGTGCTTCCCCAATTGAACATCCTGACCAAAGAGGGTAAAAATGTGTATTCTCCTTTTTTAACTCGATAGAAATCTAAATCTTTAGAATCAGGAAATTCAGTTACATTCCCAAACCCAAAAAAGTTAAATGCGTAGTTACCACTTGTAGCTTTTCCTTTTAACTCTAACATCCAATTTCCAATAAATTCTGCAAATTCTCCTGTATAACTTATATCAAAACCATTTGTTGCTGAGTAGAAGTTCGCTGTAATATTATGACGATTGTCAAATGGTCTTTTCTTAAATCCGTAGCGTGTATGTGTTGCGTTGAAACCAAAAAATAATCCATCGTCTGGATTTAAACCTAAACTTGGAAATATAAGCGTGGTGTTATTTTCAATATCTCTGTGATTGTATGTGTTTTTAAAGTAACTATCTTCTCTTAAATCTTCTAATTCAGTTCCACCATTTACAGTATTCTTTTTTGATAAATAGTCATATACTTTAGTTTTTTTGCTCCATCCATTAACATGAGATGTATCTTCATAAACATCATGATTTTTTCCACCAATTAATCGGATAACAATACTATCATCAACATCACCCGAAATATAAAATTTATCATCACCATTTAAACCATACAATTGTACTTCATTGGTTTCACTTGTTAAGAAAACTCTGCTGAATATTTTATCTTCTTTTCTGAAGATTTCGATACTAGTCTCATTATTATTCAATCTCTTTATAATAAATTTATCATCTTTATCAGTTCCTACAACTTGAACTGTTTTGGCTTGTTTATTGTAATATTTTTTTGCAAATTCCTTTAACTTATCTCTTCTTGATTTTATTTTTTCGATTATTTCCTTTCCATCAATCTCATATATGTTTTCAGGAAATTGTTTAATAGCACTTTCAATTACTTCGTTTGTAAGTTTATTTTGAATATGTTCTGCTTCTTTTAACCAGTCATTTAATGAGAGTTGATTTAAAAATTCCGCGTCGAAGAATCTTGGGTAATTATTATACCATTTCATGTCTTTTATATCATAATCCATCGATTGCATATTCTTGATAAGTGGAGTATTTAATTTTAATAATGGAATTAAAACTCCATCAAATTTTGAGAACGGTTGATCTCTATCTCTAGGTATTGGTCTGTAGTATTTTTTTCCATCTTCAGTTTCAAATCGAGCAAAACGCCATTGATCTTCATGTCGATCCCAGTCTCCAATAACCATGTCAAATAATCGAGATCGAACAGTAAAGTTTTGATCAACTCTATGATTTCCATTTTTCCGAATCTTTTCTAAGACATCGTAAGTACTTATTATTTTTTTTGAATTACCAAATGTTGTTATATCTTCTCGGTTTCCAGCTGGACGTTCTTCTAGTAAATACATTCCTCCCCCAAAAACATCATTATACATTCCTAAAGCAGGTTGTTTAGGCATGTAATATAACTTCGGATTAGTATGGTAAATTCCAACAGCTTCTGCCATATCTGGGATTACAAAAGCAGCATAAGGATGAGACATAGTGAAAATATCTTGAACAACGTCTACTAAGAAAGTTTCTTTAAGAATCCCTCCCATAATTCTACTTCCATCTTTATACATTGATCGGAGTACATATTGTTTTCCATCAGGATTTTCTAATCTTAAAGAGTTAGTTTGGTTTCCTCCACCTCTTCTTATCGGTTTGAGACCACCAAATACATTTTCTAGCTCTAACACAGGAATTGTAATTTGTTTTCCATATTTCTCCCGATTTAAGTCACCCCACATAAACTTATGAAATCCACTTTTTTCAACTGCTTTTTTATTATAAAGAGAAAGTGTAACTTCTTCCTTGTGAAGTTCAAACTCGGAAAAATCAAAGTTTGTTTTGGTTAGTTTTGGTTTAATTATTTGTTTACTAAAAAGTAGTTTGTTTTTATCCTCATTGTTTGCTGCGTAATATTCTATAATCGCCGATCCATCTTGGTAAAAGTTTAATTTTGAATAGCCGAGATTACCATAAGTAAATTGAGCTCCATGACCTATTAAAGCAGCTGATTTTTTTGAACCTGCACCACTTACTATTTGCTTAAATCCATTATTTTCAATGTACTGTAAGTTATGTTCATGACCACTAACGAAGACAATATTATTTTTAAAGTCTTCAGCTATTGTTTCTACTTGTTGAACAAAATTTTGATATTGCTTGTGAAAATTATCTGTTTGGATTCCAGCGTGTTTTCGTATTACGTTTTTGAAAGTTCCTAAAATTGGAACTGGTTCTATATGATCTTTGATAGAAAAGCTTCCACCATGAGGTCCATTTGAATATAGTGGATGATGTAAGGCAACAACGACATTTTTATTCCTGTTTTTTTTGAATAAGCTCCATAACTCTTCTACAAAGCGTTCACGGGTTTTAATATCACAATTATCATTTATATTTGGTTCTTTGTCCCAATTCATAATAAACCATTCACTATCAATTATAATTAAAGTTAAATTGCTATTAATATTTACCTTGTCGATTCCACAGCCATTTTTTGGTAAAAAAGTATTTTTTCCCAAAGCGTTTTCTACTAACTTTTCTTGCCTTTTTAAGCCATCAATACCATTATACCAGTCATGATTTCCAGGGATAAAAATTGTTCTACCCAAATTATTTTTCGCCGCGTCGGTTTGAATTTTAAGTCTATGTTTTACCAATTCATAGTCCTTATGATCTTTAGGATAAATACCGTATGGATATACATTATCACCTAAGAACAGTGTTGTACTATTTTTATCCGCTTTATCAATTTCTTTTTGAAAGTATTCTAAAGAAGTTACACTTTCGTTCATTTTAGCATTACCAGCGTCCCCAATTAAATAGAAAGAGTGAGTAGGTTTTTTCGTTGTAATGGTGTGCGAGTAGTTTTTTGAATGATATTTAGCTTTATGAGATGCGCACCCGTAAAAATAAATTAATGTGATAAGAACTAGATATAGTTTCTTCATTTATTAGAAAATTTAACTATAACAAATATACAATTTAGCTAAGAGATTGAAATATATATAGACTCGATTGATTTTTAAATTCCGTTATGATTCTTGAAGATCTTACCGCTTAAGAAAAACCTTACTAAATATTTGATTTATTTTTTCTTGTGGTTTAGATTGGTTTATGTATTGAATATTTCAGAACTATTTGGATGTGCTATTTGATCCACTTTCTAACATTACATCGATGTGATTTATCTTTCAATTCTGAGTATTCTGAAATAGTAGTTAAGAGCGAATTAGTTATTTTGATAGTTTTATTTTGACAAATTTTTAATTTGAGTTATCAAATCTTGATTCTAATATGTGAAAAGTTATCATTAGTTTTAGTTGATTAACTATTGAACCAATGCCTTATCTCAATTTCGTTACCATATAAAGTTCGGCAATGAAAGCTAGAAGAAGAGTAACTATTTTTAATAAATAAAAAACCTAAGAGCTACAAGATAACATAGAACAGCCAACTTTATGACGAGCCCATTCAGGACGTTTAGCAAACCATTTCTCATAATGTGGTTGTTCATCATAAGGCTTTTTAAGGAGTTGATATAATTCATCAATTAAATCATACTTTCCTTTCTCCGCATTTTCAATAGCTAATTGTGCCATATAATTTCGTAGAACATATTTCGGATTTATATTGTTCATTTGTGAAGCTCTTTCTTCATCTGTAGAATTTAATGATTGAATAGTTTCAATATACTCTGCAAACCAATATAACCACTCTTTTTTACTTTCTTTTTGAAGTTCTTCTAGATTATAAAAAGCATCTGATATTTTCAGTATTGCACTCGCTGGAGTATCATTTTTAGTAACTGATGATAAGTTTCTAAAAAATATTGTGTAGTCTGTTTCGATTAATTGCAATGTTTTCTCAATACCAGAAATAAGAGAAGCATAGTCTGATTCTGTTTCCAAGCCTAATTTTTGTTTCATTACAGCCTCATACTTTTTCAAATATATAGCTTCATATTCATTCAATATTGCTTGTAAAGGTTCTACCTCTTCAATTAGAGGATATAAGGCATTAGCAAGTTTATATAAGTTCCACATAGCAATGTATGACTGATTACCAAAACGATATCTTTTGTTTTGTGCATCGGTGGTATTCGGAGTCCAATCATAATCAAATCCTTCTAACCATCCATAAGGTCCATAGTCAATGGTCAATCCAAGAATAGATAAATTATCTGTATTCATTACGCCATGAACAAATCCAACCCGTTGCCAATGTACAATCATTTCTATAGTTTTATTTAGAACTTCCGTTAGAAAATCTAAATACTTTTGTTTCCCTTCTGAAGTAATATTCGAATAAAAATGTTTTATAGTATAATCAGCAAGTTTTTTAAGTGTTTCACCATCTTGTCTAGCTGCGAAAATTTCAAAATTTCCAAAACGAATAAAACTAGGAGCCACTCTACAAACTACAGCTCCTTTTTCATAAGCAGCTTTTCCATTGTACATAATGTCTCTCATTACTTGATCTCCCGTTAAACTCAGTGATAAGGATCTAGTTGTAGGGACACCTAAATAATGCATCGCTTCACTGCATAAATGTTCTCTTATTGAAGAACGTAGAACGGCCAATCCATCCGCAGTTCTTGAATATGGAGTTTCACCTGCACCTTTCAATTGAAAAGTCCAATGTTTATCGTTATGATCAATTTCAAATAGATTAATTGCTCTACCATCTCCTAACTGTCCTGCCCAATGACCAAATTGATGCCCACCATAACACATGGAATAAGGATGTGTATTTTCCAACACTTTATTTCCAGAAAATACCTTAAGGAATTCTTCCGTCTGAGCATCCTCTTTTGTAATTCCAACTTCACGGATAAAATCATTTGAAAAATGAATTAGTGTAGGATTCGAAGTTTGCTTTGGAGTAACAAAAGAATAACAAGCATTATATACTTGTCTTCTCGAATTTTCCTGATTAATATCTGCTGGAAGTTCTTTGTTAAATGTGTCGTTAAGGTCAAAAATCATGGACTATTTTTAAGAACTATAAAGATACGCCTAATCAATTAAACTAGATTAAAGTATATCTAGTTTTCCAATGTTTTATGAACAGGACAGTTTGCTGCAATTTCTAGGAGATTAGCTTTTTGTTTTTCATTTAAGTTACCAAGCTAATTTTATCACTTTGGTGAACAAATCGTGTCTGTTTGGTTTTTCTAAGGTGATTTCCAATTCTTCACTAGATTTGTTCACATTAATTACATAAACACTCACTTATTTCGAGTCACCCTGCTTTTGGATAGAAAAATTTGATTGTCGTCTAAAGAACTCTGTCAGATAATCTATTTCAATTTATCAGCATATAACTTTCTTAACTTCGAGATTTTCGGAGTAATTACAAAGTTGCAATATCCTTGCTCTTTATTATTAGCATAATAGTTTTGATGATATTCTTCTGCAGGATAAAAAGTTGGTAATTCGCTAACCTCTGTAACTATTTGATTGTCGTAGTACGGTTGAACTTGTTTAACTACTTCTTCAATCACTGATTTCTCTTCTCCGCTAGTATAATAAATTACAGATCTGTATTGCGTACCAACATCAGCACCTTGTCTATTTAAAGTTGTTGGATCATGAGTAGTCATGAAAATTATCAAAATCTCCTGATATGAAATTACTTCAGGATCATACGATATCTGAACAACTTCTGCATGTCCAGTTAACCCAGAACAAACTTCTCTGTATGTTGGGTAGCCAGGAACATTTCCACCTGCGTATCCAGAGACTACTTTTTCTACGCCTTTAATTTGATTAAACACAGCTTCGGTACACCAAAAGCATCCACCGCCAACTGTAGCTATTTTAGTTTTCATGCTCTAATTCAATTGATAATGAGTTTACACAATACCTTAATCCACTTGGTTCTGGCCCATCAGGAAATACATGTCCTAAATGAGAATCACAAGTATTACAAACTATTTCTACTCGAATCATACCATGAGTAGTATCTTTATGATATTTCACAGCATTCTCTTTTATAGGTTGCGTAAAACTTGGCCATCCAGAACTTGAATCGAACTTAATTGTTGAATCAAACAATGGTGTTCCACAACAAGCACAGTTGTATTTACCTGAGCTAAATGAAGAACAATGTTCTCCACTAAAAGGTCTTTCTGTACCTTTAAGTCTGGTAATCATAAATTGTTCTGGGGTAAGCTCAGCTTTCCACTCTTCGTCTGTTTTTTCAATTCTTTTATCAGGTAATGGATTTCCATTAACTGTGAAGTATATTATATTTTTCCAAGTAAGCATAATAGTTTGTCGTGAAATTGTATGAGAACTTACGTTATTAAAATTACTAAAGTTTAGTTACTTTTACTAAACTAAATTACTGATTTATGAGCACTCTTTTAGAAAAAACGGAAAGTTTTGTGATGGCTACGTTAAATGAAAAGTTAGATACAAAATTAGTTTATCATAGTTTGTCACACACCCTTCGAGTTGTTGAAAAATCTTCAGAATTAGCAGAAGAAGCAAAGTTAGAAGAGGCTGATAGAGAAAGGTTATTAGTTGCTGCTTGGTTTCATGATTCTGGATTTACTGTGAAAGCTAAAGGTCATGAAGATGAAAGTGTAAAAATTGCTTCAGAATTTTTAAATAATGAAGGTGTTGGGAAAGATTTTGTTGATGTAGTAGCAGAAACTATTTTAGCTACTAAAATCGACAGTAATCCTACTACAGATTTACAAAAATTATTAAAAGATGCAGATTGTTCGCATTTAGGAAGTAAGAATTACACTGAATTTTCCCAGTTACTCCATAAAGAAATGGAATTAGTAACAAATGAAAAAATCAAAGAGGCTGATTGGGTTAAAAAAAATATCAATTTCTTGACAAATCAACACCGTTTTTATTCAGATGTAGCTATTAGAAAATGGCAAAAACAAAAATCTAAAAATTTAGCCCAGCTTCTAAAGATTGAGAAAAAGATAAAACACGAAAACAAAAAATTATTCCAAAAGAAGGAGGAGTTACAATTTAAAAAAGAAAAGGTTGAACTACCTGAGCGTGGAATTGAAACTATGTTTAGAGTTGCTTTAAAAAATCATATTACCTTAAGTGATATAGCCGATACGAAGGCGAATATTTTACTTTCTGTAAATGCTATTATTATTTCAATGGTTTTATCAACATTAATTCCAAAGCTAGATAACCCATCAAATAGTTATTTAATTTATCCAAGTATTATATTTATAATTTTTACTGTTATTTCTATTGTCTTGTCAGTTTTAGCAACAAGACCAAATGTTACAGAAGGAAAATTCTCAAAAGAAGATATTGCTAATAAAAAAGTAAATTTAATTTTCTTTGGAAACTTTCATAAAATGAGTTTACCAGAATTTGAATGGGGAATGAGTGAAATGATGAAAGATAGAAACTATTTATACGGTTCTTTAACTAAAGATTTGTATTTTCTTGGTTTAGTATTGAATAGAAAATATAGTTTGTTACGAACTACTTATACCGTATTTATGATTGGAATTATTATAAGTGTAATAGCCTTTGCAATTGCTTTTTATTTACAAAGTATTCATGCTATAACTTCTCCTGTAGCATGCTTATTTTAATACTGTATTTGAATTAATTTATTTTATGTTTTTAATCAACTGATTAATTGATGTCGAAGATTTAGTATCTATATCAGTTTCGTAAATCACTTCTACGCGAATAGCTTTTAAACCCGAAACGCCTTGTAAATCTTCTAATTCTAATAGCTCAACCTTTCCTAATTGGTTTTTAGACTGTAAGTATTTAATGTATTTTAAATACTCATTAGCATCTTTATCTTGAGAATATACGATAGCAATTTTACCAGGAACGGTTAAACGTTCTTTAGTACCTTTTAAATAAGCTTTGTCAATTCGCTTCTTGATAATTTCATATCGAATATTATAGGCTCCATCAACATCGAATTGCTTTTCATCCATTCTAAATTCAATAGCAAGTGGATTACTGTGCACAAGAATTAAGGAAGCAACACGTAAATCATAGTCCAAGATTTTTCTAAGATTATAAGCAAGGTTCTCCATTTCATACGTGGTTTGTAATTGCCATAATCTTAAATTATACAAGTATAACGAGTCGTACTTATGTTGTTTTGTAATAGATTGACCTATGTACATGTTGTACTCTACGCCATCTGTTTTATATCTTTCAAAATAGTGAGGGAAAATTTTTTGAGCTTCCTCTTGTTTTTTGTCAATAAATTTAGCTAGTTTGTCGTTTAGTTTTGTAACACTGCTCTCATAATCTTTCCTTTTCTCATAAACAACTTGAAGATTATCATCTAATTGATTTAAATATTGATTCACAACTTGGGTTAATTCTTCATTTATTTCTTTTATGTGATTGAAAACAGGATATATATCCCGCTTTAAAAAGTCTAGAATAGCAACTTCATCACCTGCTTTCATTCCTTTATTAACTTCAATTAAATAATCTTCAACACGATACATTAGTTCATCATAAATAGGAAGCGTTTCTTTTTTACAGGCCTCTCTTAAAACATGAATAGCGGCATTTAATTGTTTTGTTAAATCTTGTTTTATGGCTGAGTTCCTTGCTTTTGAAGATCCTTTTATATCGGATTGTCCATATAGAGGATACACGTTATGAAATACAATTTTTTCAATTTTTGCATCTTCATCTTTGTCTAAAAGTGCATTTTGGTAATTTTCTGCAGCCTCATAAAATCTCCATTTTACAGATGGATGAATAGATGTATAAAACTCTTGAATTGTAGCTTCCAAAACATTTAAGTATTCTTCTGAATTGCGTTCTGCCGCAGCTCTAAACATTGGAACAATGTCTCGTAGTTTTTGCTTATTTACTGAGTTTAATTCGTAGGCTCTCGGAGATGCCATTTCAAGTAAAAGTAAATCTTGATTTGCGGCTGTTTTTATTGGAATTAAAATAATACTTCCAATACCTTTTTCCTCAAGATTTAGTGAAAATTGATTTCCATCAGAAAGTTCCTTATATTTTTGAACATCTGAAATAACAACACTTTCTCTTTCAACAAAGATTTTATTAATTACGTTACTACAAAAATATTTCGAACAGTTAATTTTTCTTTGATTACCTAGTAATATGCTTTCAGATCGTTTCAGTTTAACGTGACCTTCTTCCATATTTCCTAAATCAAAAAGTGAATAACCAACTTTTAAATCACCAATATCGAAAAAGCTTCTCAAATTATTTCTGATTTTTTCTGTCATAGATTCATCCTCTCTACCAATTAAATTATTTTGAATCGAATTGATAGTTTCATCGGCTGTCACGTCAAAAAGGTTCATGATACCAAAACCTTTGAAAAGGTATGAATTTGGCGGGAACTTTTCTCTCCAAATATCTATATTATCAAAATTATCTAGTAACAATTTTATGTCCTCTTCTGAAATTTTTGGGGCATCAGGGGTTGGGGTAATATCCATAAAATCGCCATTGAATGCAACTCTGTAGTGTCTTGTGAATCCGGTATTTTTATCTGGAATATCAAAATAAAAAGGACGCTTTAAGTCAACTGGATAATCGTAAATAGCAGCTAAAATTAAAGTACATGCATAAATATACATAACGTCTGGCTCAAAATTTCGTACTTCAAAAAGATAATCCTTACCAGCGTTCTCTAAAATCATTTCAAATCGTTTAGTAAATTTGAAGCAGGTAAAAGAGAAAGGAATAGTCGCTGCTTTAATTTCGTTTCCATTAAGAATTTCAGGGAATAATGGATCTAGAACAAGGTCAATAATTTCTTCATGTTTTTCAAGTAATGAAAAATCAGAAAAACCTTCAATTAGCTCAGGGGTTTTGTTTATTTCTTCCACCATATGTTTGGAAGAGATATGATAAGGATGTCCTTTATATTGATTATCAGTGTATTTAACAAAGAGGTCATAAACCTTTTTGAAACTGATGTTCATATGTAGAGGTAATTCTAAATTTGAACTTCCATTAAAGTTACGTATTGTCATTATTTCTCTTCTTTTTGTAATTGCAAAATTACGAAATGTGTAAATTAGTCGCACAAATTTGAAAATATTACACGAGAAGAATATAAAAATCCATCTATTCAGATGGCTTTTTTGTTAGAAACTATAATCGTATTCTCTAATTTTCCCTTTTTTTCCAAGACTATTAAATTTCCAGCTAAATCCAAGCATAAAGTATTGTTGTAATACCGTGCTTTCCGAATCTTCTATATAATTTGCAGTAGCAACTCTACGTGCGTTGGTATTTTGGTTTAATAAATCGTATGCTTTAAGTGTAATTGTTGCTTTATCTTTTAAGATAGAATAAGCCAATGTTGAGTTCCAAAACCATGCAGACTGATTGAATCCAATGACATTTGGATTGTAAGTATAGTTAATGTCGTTTCTCCACTCTAATTTCTTAGGTACATTAGTTCTTGTTCTAATTCTTACTCTGTGACTTGTGAATTCTTGATCTAAAAACGAATCTACATTATAAGATGTTTTGGAGAACGTTAAATCATATCTTGGTTCAATAGATATAACTTTATTCCATTTAAATGAAAAACCAAAATTAGGAGTTACAGAAAATGTTTCGGCAATATTGTCAACATCATTTAAAATATTCACACTTCTGTTTCCGTTTATACGAGTACCAATTCTAACATTAATGTTTGTGACAGAATCTAGTTTCACATTTTTATTATAGTTGGCTCCACTCCAAAAATTATACACTCCATCAGCATTATCATACGATGAGGTTCTAACTAAATTATCGTCAATAGTTGTTCTGCTTACAATTTGATTATTTGTTAAACTTCCTCCCATATAAAGAAAGAAACCTGTTCTTTTTTGCCAGTTAAATTTATTAAAGTTGGCATAAACTCTATGAGTTTGACTTGGTTTCAAGTTTGGGTTACCTGTGATAATATTAGACGGGTTGCTTACGTCGCTAAATGGCTGTAATTGATTTATGCTTGGAGCATTGTTATCTAAAGAATAATTTAAATACACAGATGCTTTAGAGTCAAATCTATATCTAAATGTTCCATCTAATGAAATATTATTGAAATCTTTTTCAAGACTTAAGTTTGGACGTAACAAGTCGATATTTTCCAAAGTTCTATTTACTTGACCAATTTCAAAATTGAATCTCCATTTTTTTACGTTGTAAACAAAGTCAATAGATGGAGTTTTTGTAATGTCATTATAAGTAAAATTAGAACTTAAATCTGTATTAAAAATACTAAAATCTTGTGTGGTATTATCAAAATCAAAGGTGCTTTCGACATTGGTTCTTTCGTCACGTCTAAAACGATATTT
Organism: Tenacibaculum sp. SZ-18; assembly: GCF_002813915.1. NCBI lineage: Bacteria > Pseudomonadati > Bacteroidota > Flavobacteriia > Flavobacteriales > Flavobacteriaceae > Tenacibaculum > Tenacibaculum sp. SZ-18. Next base: position 185,724 of record NZ_CP019335.1, read on the forward strand.
AGCATCAACATATAACTTTTTTGCGATTACAGGAATTCGATACGAAATTCTTGATCGTATACTATTTAATTCATTGTCTATAATGCTCTTTTGATCTCTTACTTCAGAGCTTGGATTTGTTCCTAAAATATCAATGGTTGATTTATTAAAGTCTTCTCCATCAGATTGATCAATTTGATTTTCCACAGTGGCTTTGATAAACGCCCCTTTTTTACCAAAACGTTTTGTAATATCTATTCTATTTTGAAAGTTTTTAGCATCGAAATTTGAGATAGAACTACTTGTAAATTCGTTTGTTAATACTTGGTTCTCATCCAATGATTGTTCTGATCTATTAAAAATACTTTCCCTTTTGTTAAATACAAATGATGGATTTACATTAATTAAAAATGTAGAGTCTATTTCGATGTCAAGTTCAGCATTTATGCTATGATTGTGATTATCGTTGTCTGAATTTGAATTTGAATTTGTAAAGTATCTTCTATCTGGTAATGTATATTCTCGATTATTACGAGAAACATTTTTAGAATTACTTCCTGAATAAAAATAATCAGCGTTTACATCAATTCCTTTTCCATACTCATCGGCATATGTTGCTCCAGCTGTTTTTGAGGTGATAATTCCATTTCCTCCTCCGAATTGTCTACCGCCAACTCCAAAAGAACCATTACCTCCAATCCAAACGCCGCTTCCATTTCCAAACATTTTTTGAATTTCACCAAAGCTAAAACCTGGTGAGTTAATGTTGTTTGCACTTGCTAAAACACTAAAACGTTGATTATTGTCAAATCGATTAACCATCGTTGCACCTTCAAAGCGTTCATTAGTTCCTCCTCCGGCAGAAACTCTACCAAACCACCCTTTATTATTTTCTTTCTTAATCGTTAAGTTAATAGTTTTATTATTTGCATCACCGTTTTCTCCAGAAAATGCCTCAGATTTAGTTTTAGTATCTGTTATTTGTACTTTCTCTATAATTTCTTTTGCTAAGTTTTTTGTTGTAATTGATGGGTCGTTCCCAAAAAATGGTTTTCCATTAACTAGAATTTTATTAACTGGTTTTCCGTTAACAGTAATTTTTCCTTCTTCATCGACTTCAACACCAGGAAGCTTTTTTAATAAATCTTCGACGTTAGCATCCTTTTTAGTTTTAAAAGATTTTACATTAAACTCAAGTGTGTCTTTTTTTATAGTTATGGGTGCTCTTGACTTTATGATTACTTCGTTCAGGAGATTTGATTCTTCTTTCAAAGAAATAGCTCCAAGGTTTAATTCTGGTGTTTCGTCTAAAGAGATTATTTTACTGTAGTTATCCATTCCGATGAAAGAAACAAATAACTTTACTTTGGTATGAAATGATTTTCCTTCTAGAGAGAAATAACCTTTATCATCAGAAATAGTATAAGAAACAATTGAGCTATCTTTTTCTTTCTCCAGATGTACTGTTGCGGCTTCAATTGGCATTTTCTCTTTTTGTGTTTGAATTTGACCTGAAATCCTAAATTTATAGGACTGACCAGAAACCAAGAAAGATGTGGTTAAAGCAATTAAAATCAATAATTTTTTCATAGAACTTATTGGTGTTTTTGATTGTCGGCGTAAAAGAACAAAAAAAACAGAGCTCCGAAAAGTTAATAAAAGTTAATTTATGTTATTTTTCATTTAGAAAATTCCCTTTAAACTTCACTTAAAAACTCATTTTAAGTTGTTTTTTGATAAAAGGGTTTTTTCCTGATTTTAGAATATCTTTTTGAGAAAACTTTGTGTAGTGTGTTTTTAATCAGTATCTTAGGATTAACAAAAAAATGTTACCCCCGAAACATGAAAATTTTGTTTACTTCCTTGCTAAGAATATTTTTTCAATTTTCGGTTTTTTCATAAATATATGTTTACTCTACTAAGGCAATTGACTTAGGGATAAAAGCTTTCAATGAAAAGAACCCTTCTGTAGCATATTAATGATTCGATGAGGTACTAAAAAGTCAATGTAGAACGGATAAGAAATCTTCAAAAATGGACTAATAGCCTTTTTCAAAACAAAGTAACAATTTCTTCTTGTTAACTCATTTTAGAGGAAGAGCACAAGTACTATTTAAAAGATTTTACACGCAAGTTATAGCCAGTAGTAATTATTTTAGAATGGGAGAGGAGTAGAAATAACGCAAGTGACTTTTACATTATATAAGAGAATACCAAATTAAAAACTATAAATAATGAGTTAGTTCCGAAATAAAGTTTTCAAAATCTTTAGCACTATTGTATTTCCTAACAAACTGGATTTTAAAAAATTTAGTCATTAGAAAATATTTTGAAATAGGAAATGAAGAGGATCATAAATTCTTAAAATAGGTTGAGTACTCATTGTTTTATTAATCATTTTAAACCCCCAATATTATGATTTTAAATAATTCTATTACACTAATAATAATGTTTACTAGCCTAATTGTTATGGGCCAAAAGGAAGTTTGTACAAGTTCAGAGAATGAAGTGGAAGATTTTAATTCAATTGGAAAGTGTGCCAAAGATAATTTTAAAAAATCTAAAGAAACGGAATTTGTTAAAATTTCATCTCGTAAAAGAGTCGTTAGAAGAAGAATATCTTCTAGTATTTTAAATTTAAGGAAAAGTGTAAAAAAATCTTCGCCCAGAAAATTGTCAATTCTTGAGATTGATCAAATTCCATTATTTGAAAACTGTAGTTTGACCTCAAGCCGAGACGAACAGCAAATTTGCTTTAATAATCAAATTAAACATCATATCAATAGTAATTTGAAGTACCCTGCATCTGCATTTAAAAACGGTTTAGAAGATCACGTTTTAGCTGAATTTGTTATTAATGAGAAAGGTGAGGTTTCGGATGTGAATATTATTAGTTCTAAAAAGCATCAGATTTTAGAAGATGAAGCGAAACGATTAATTTCAAGTTTACCAAAGTTGCTTCCAGCCAAACATAATGGAAAAGTAACCAAAATGAAGCATAGAGTATATGTTAATTTTAATTTATTAAATCACAGAATAAAACAGTTTTAGTAAATGGTATTATTAAAGATTACGTGTGTTTTGATAAGTTAAGTAAAATTCCAGTTTTTATAGGTTGGTCGGATTATGAGACTACCATTCGACAATAATGAATCAAAAAAACTCTCGCTAATTATCTTTTAGGGAATTTAGTTTATCCTCTTGATGCAGTTTCTGAAGGTATTGAAGCGAGAATTTGGGTATGATTTATTGTTGATAAAGAAGGGTACGTTCAGAACATTACAACGTCGAGACCAGAAAATGCAAAGCTATTGGAGGAAGAGGCAAAAAGATTAATTACTCTTTTACCAAAATTTATAACAAGTAAACTAAATAACGAATATATTCACTTAGAATACGTTTACCTCTAGATTTCAAATTAGATAATTACAGTAAGTTTTAGTTAGGTAATTATGGTTCCTTTTTATTTTTGTCTGAAGTAAATACTAATTGGAACACCGGAAAAATCATAATGTTCACGTAGTTTATTTTCAACAAAACGTTTATATGGATCTCTTATATATTGCGGTAAGTTAGCAAAGAAAGCAAACTGAGGAGTATGTGTTGGTAGTTGCATACAATACTTGATTTTGATAAACTTACCTTTAATTGCTGGAGGAGGCATATGCTGCATAATTTCGAGCATTGTTTCGTTCAATTTACTCGTTTGAATTTTACGCTTACGGTTTTCAAAAACTTCTACAGCGGTTTCAATTGCTTTGAATATTCTTTGTTTTGTTAAAGCAGAAATAAATACGATTGGAATATCAGTAAAAGGGGCAACAGTTTCACGTATTTTTCTTTCGAAATCACGCATTGTATTTGTTTCCTTTTCAACTAAGTCCCATTTATTCACCAGAATGACAATTCCTTTTCTATTTTTTTCTGCTAACCAAAAAATTTTCTCGTCTTGTCCTTCGAAACCACGAGTAGCGTCAACAACAACTACAGCCACATCACTGTGTTCAATTGCACGAACAGCTCTCATCACAGAATAGAATTCTAGATCTTCCTTAACTTTCGATTTTTTGCGAATTCCAGCGGTGTCAACTAAATTGAATTCGAAGCCAAAACGATTGTATTTCGTATCTATAGAATCTCTTGTTGTTCCCGCTATGTTCGTTACAATATTTCTGTCTTCACCAATTAACGCGTTAATAAAAGAAGACTTTCCAGCATTTGGTCTTCCTACGACTGCAAATCTTGGTAATTCATTTTCTTTATCGTCTTCTATAGGTTCTGGTATTTTTTCAACAATGGCATCCAATAAGTCACCAGTTCCACTACCGTTTACCGAAGAAATAGTGTGGTAATCTCCCAAACCTAAGTTATAAAATTCAACAGCATCAGCAGCTCTCATTGCATTATCAACCTTATTTACAGCCATGAATAAAGGCTTTTCTACTTGACGCAAAATTTTAGCAACAGCATTATCCATTGGTGTAATACCTTGTTCTACATCTACTACAAAAAGAATGATATCTGCTTCCTCAAGCGCAAGTTGAACTTGTTTTCTGATTTCCTCCTCAAAAATATCATCTGATCCTACAACATATCCTCCTGTGTCAATCACAGAGAACTCTTTTCCATTCCATTCAGATTTTCCGTAATGACGGTCTCTTGTAACTCCACTTACGGAGTCAACAATAGCTTCTCTACGTTTAATTAATCTGTTGAAAAGGGTTGATTTACCTACATTTGGTCTTCCTACAATGGCAACGATGCTACTCATTTAAAATAAAATTTGGGGCAAAGATACAATTTACTGAAAGGAAACCATTAGTATTTTTAATTACTATGCTTTTTTTGCTAAGGTGTATAATATTTACCTTGTGAATATTGATGATAAGTTATTTACAATCAGGTTTTTTTAAAGTCAAGATGTTATCTTAATATGAGTTTTTCGATAAAGGAATTACTGTCAAAAATTTCAGTAGTTGTAAGGAAAAAAAGTAGTATAGATTTGAATTATTAGTTCATCCTATAATCATTGATATCTTTGAGATAGAAAGTTGTGTTAGTCACGACCATTACACTTGGAAACTGAATAAAAAACAACCACTGCTTTATTAAACAGTGATTGCTTACCATACATTAGTATAATGATTACTGTACGTTTTGGTATATACTTACAGTTCCACTATCTTCATTTGAAACTAATAGAAGATCTTTTCCATTAGGGCTATCTTTAGCTGTAATAACTAATAAACCTTCAGGAGCTTCATCTCCATTATGAGATAAAATACTTAAGAACATTGGTGAAGCTGGATTGGTAATGTCGTAAACTAGTATTTGATCTGTACGTTCTAGTCCAACAAAAAGAATGTAACGTTCGTTGTTTATATTTAATACTTCTACAGCTTCTGGTTCTGCACCTTTGTCATCACTTCTTCCGTCATCATCGTTAAAAGTAGCAGGAGTTAATTCTAATGTTTTTTCAGAAATACTATTTCCGCTATCATAAATTAGAGCGCCATTTTCAGACCAAATGGAAAAAGATCTTCCACCATAAGAATAAAGCTTATCATAGTCTCCATCATTATCAGTGTCACCTAAATCTAAAGCTATTTTTAATCTTCCTAAATTTTCTTCTTTTTGTAATTCAGCAGCATTTGGAAAAGCAGTAGGATCTAAATCAATTTTCTTGATTCTTTCTTCATTTACAAAGATTTCTTCGTCATCATCTTCAGTGTCTGTTCCTTTATCATCAATATATTCCCTAGCATCTCCTTCGTTTGCTGAAATAATATATCCTGTTCCATTAATATTCACATAAGTAATGGCATCTGGTTGATAGATACCATAAACAGGAATATTTCTTAATTCTTTTTTATCATCTTTATTACTAGGATCGATAGCATTTCCTGGAACATTATAATCTTTAAATCCTAAAGGATATATTCCTTCTATAGTTTTTGTAACTAAGTTTACTTTTGCTAAACCGTTATTCTCCTGTAAAGAAACCCAAGCAGTTTTTGAATCGTCTGAAACAGTTATATATTCTGGTTCAATATCTTTTGCTAAATCAGCGTTTGGTCCAAATACTCTAAAACCACTACTTTCTAGTGAAGCTTCTTGGCTGTTAAAGTCAGAGAAGTTTAAAGTAGTAACATTACCATTTTCAACACTAATAATACTCACGCTTCCTTCAGGATCATTGGTGTACAAACTGTTTGGTTCTCCTTCATTTGCACAAATAATCAACTTTCCATCTTTAGAAAAAGTAACCATGTCTGGTAAAGCTCCTACAGTATAAGAAGAAATTAAAGTATTGTTTTCGGCATTATATAATGCAATTTTCCCATCGTTTTGTTTTACGGCATCTTCAAGAGCTACTGCAACTTTTCCATCATAAGTGCTAATACTATTTGGTGCACCAGACATAACGGGAATTGATCCAGATTTAACAGGAGAGTCAACATCTCTTAGGTCATAAATAGAAATTTCTTTTGCTTCTGAATTGACAACAAATAGTTTTTGAGTTGTTGAATCGTATGCAGAAATTTCAGCAGCACCTTCACCACCAACATTTATGGTGTTTACGTATGCAAAGTTAACTTCTGTATTTACTGGTGTAGTTCCAGCATTGTCATCATTACAGCTAACTAAAGAAACCGCTAGTGCTAATGATAAGTTTTTAAATAAAATTCTCATGATTGATAGTTTTTGGCAAAACTTCATGTAAAATTTTACTTGAAAGTTATCTTAACAAAAAGTGATTGTTAGCGATTAGCGGTTTATGTTAAATTATTCTTTATATCCGAATCTGCGAAGTTGCTTATCGTTCGATCTCCAGTTCTTATTGATCTTTACATAAAGGTCAAGATATATTTTTTTATCGAAGAAATGTTGAAGACTTTTTCTAGCTTCTGTTCCTACTCTTTTAATAGCCACACCTCGATGTCCTATAATAATACCTTTTTGTGTTTCTCGCTCAACCATAATTACCGAACGGATTTTTATAATATTATCTTCTTCAACAAAACTTTCTGTTTCTACTTCTACCGAATATGGAATTTCTTTTTTATAATGTTGTAAGATTTTTTCTCGAATAGTTTCGTTTACAAAGAAACGTTCAGGTTTATCAGTCAATTGATCCTTTGGATAAAAAGGTGGTGACTCTGGAAGTAGCTCAATTATTTTATAGAAAACAGTTTCTACATTAAATTTTTCGAGTGCAGAAACGACGTACACAAATGAATTTGGTACTTTTTTCTTCCAGTATTCCACTTTTTCTTGAACTTTTTCTTGGCTTGATAGGTCTATTTTATTCAATAATAATATAACAGGAATATTACTATTAATTATCTTATTGAAGAAAGCTTCGTTTTTTAATTCTTTTTCTCCAATTTCTACCATGTAAATCAAAACATCGGCATCATCAAAAGCTGCTTTTACAAAATCCATCATAGAATCTTGTAATTCATATGCCGGTTTTATAATTCCAGGAGTGTCTGAAAAAACAATTTGATAATCTTCTCCATTTACTATTCCCAGAATTCTATGTCTGGTTGTTTGTGCTTTAGAGGTAATTATGGATAATTTCTCACCAACTAAGGCATTCATTAAGGTTGATTTTCCAACATTCGGATTCCCGATTATGTTTACAAATCCTGCTTTATGTGTCATAAAAGCAAAGGTAAGTGTTTTTTATTCTGTTGATTATAAAAAGACTCATTTAGTTTTTTTGAAAAAGGTTAAATTTTATTTGGATATAACAAAAAAATATTTGTATATTTGCCACCCATATCGCGGGATAGAGCAGTAGGCAGCTCGTCGGGCTCATAACCCGAAGGTCGCAGGTTCGAGTCCTGCTCCCGCTACTAAGAGCAACAAGCGATAGCAAAACGGTTTAAAGCAATTTAAACCGTTTTTTTTATGTCTGCAAAAAAGCCTAAATTGCCCAAAGTACACGAAAAAGTACACTTTTTTAACACTTTACATATGAAGAAGAAATACTCAATAGGATTTTACACCGGTGGTGTAAAAGTCGATAATTGGAAGAATTTAAGTGAAGAACAAAAAAAAGAAGCTTTATCTGAAGATTGGTATTTACGTTGGTCTTATAGAAATCCTGATACTGGAAAGTTAGAAAGACAAACCAATTTTAAAGGAGGGGTAAACTACTTCAAAACTAAAACTGAGAGAATAGATTTCTTAAATCAAAGTAAAAGAGCTTTGAAACAACTATTAGATTCAGGCTATACTCCGCAAGATTTAAAGTCAAAACTAGAAGATAGTAAAGAGAATTTTCAAGAGGTTGCTTATTCGGTGAAAAAAGCGCTTGATTTTGCTTATGATATAGCTAAAAATCTAGTTGGTGATAGTACCTTAAAAGGGTACAGAAGTTATAAGAATAAGTTTTTGGATTTTATAGGAGAGGAAAATCAGCTAAAAGAAATTACTTGGGTTGATAAAAAAATAGTGCTTAAATTTTTGAATCATGTGTTAAATGAAACTTCCCCCAGGACTCGAAATAATGCTCGAACAGATTTGAGTGCTTTGTTTGGTATTTTAGAGAAACAAGAGATCATTGAAGAGAATTTTATAAAATCCATTCATAAAGAAGACGCAAAAAGTAAAACGGATAGAAGATTTACCGATAAACAGCTTCTTGAGATTACCAATGCAGTAAGAAAGAATAACATTGCTTTATTACTTGTTTTGAAATTTGTTTCCTATAATTTTTTGAGACCTATAGAAGTGTGTAGACTGAAAGTGAAGGATGTTGATTTGGACCAAGGTCTATTGTTTTTCAAAGCAAAGAATAAACCTACCAAAGTAAAAAGAATTCCTTCTGTTTTATTGGAAGAATTGAGATCAGGAAATTTTAATACTTATCCGGGTGATTATAGTCTGGTTTCTATGAATGGTAAACCTGGGGTTTGGCAAATTAAGCCAGAATCTAAAAGAGATTATTTCACTAAGATTTTCAAAGAAATTAAAGATGAGTTGGGGTTAGACTCAAAATTCGGAATGTATTCTTTTCGTCATAGTTATATAACCAATTTGTTTAGGTATCTAAGAACAACCAAAGATTTATCATATAACCAAGCTGTAGATGCATTAATGCCTATTACAGGACACGATTCAAAGGAAGGGTTGAAAAATTATCTGCATAAAATTGATGCTGATATTCCAAAAGATTGGTCTGGTATGATTGAAATAGTTTTTTAATTGCTTTATCGGTTAAGCCTAAATTTTGAGCGTCTAAGGTTTTCTCTACAAATTCTTTTTAATGAGTTATGTAAATTTGTTTCCGTGATTTAAATTTAAGAATACTATTCTGCCACTATTAGCAGTTAGAAAAAAAGAAAAGAAATGAAAGTGTTTGTAACAGATGACCATGATATTGTGATTGAGGGCTATCAAGCCATGTTTAAAAAATATGGTATTACCATGGTTGGTTCTTCTAAAACTGGTAGTGGTTTTTTAGAGTGGATTAATAATAAAGATAACTATTGCGATGTTGTAATACTCGATTTAGGGTTGCCTGATATTAGTGGGATAGAAATTCTTAAAACTTTGTATGAATTAGAGGGGATACCTAATATTTTAGTTGTCTCAGGAACTTACGATGTTGATCAGATTCAAAAGGCCATGGTGCTCGGTGTTTTAGGTTTTATTACTAAATATGAAGCTGCTGAAGATGTAATTGAAGCTTTGCAAAAAGTTAGTGGAGGGAAGAAGTATTATTCTGAGGTGGTAATGGATGAGATTTTGAGGATGCAATTGGATTCACGAAAGATTGTTACGCTTGATGAAATTCTTTCGGAAAGGGAAGCGGAAGCTTTACAATTAATGATTGAGGAAAAAAGCACGAAGGAAATATGTAATGAGATGGGGCTGGATTCCCCAAGTACATTTTATAATTTGACAGCAAGGATGCGTGAGAAATTAGGTGTTAAAACTAATTATAAGTTAGTGATGTTAAGTGTAAAGCACAGATTTAAAATGAAATAAAGCTATATGAGGTAATGATTTTTATTTTATTTTTAGTGGTTAATTTAAATCACAAATAAAATGAAATCATTATTAAAATTAATTGCAGTTGTTGCAGTCTTAGGCTTTGTTTCTTGTACAGATAATACTGAAAAAGGTATAACCAATGATGAAATACTTCAACAAGATGAATTCGGAACCGATAAGAAAGATATTACCAACCCAAACAATGGAGGGCAAAACGACCACGATTTCGACGAAGAGTAGTCGTTTTCGTTTATTTTTAAATTTATTTTTTGCGACCGTAATAGCCTCAATGTTTTATTCGTATGAGTTTATTCCTAATTTCTCTAAAGTTTATTCTGATGGAGAGTCTAGGTTTTATGATGTCAAAAATAAAAATAAGAAGGCTTTGAATAAATTAAAGGCCTCAGCTAAAGGAACGAAGGAATATCAAGAATATCTCGAAGTTAATAAGGTTTACAGGGAGGTATCGGCAGAGTTTAAACAAATTAAAAAAGAAGAACGCTTTTTTGGATTCGATTCTTTTCAGCTTTTTTCAACTGAGTTTTTTACAACTGTTGCGATATTTTTTTATGTGTTTTTCAATTTGGTTCGTTCATATAGGGTCGAAAGAAATAATATTGGAATTAGAATTATTCACTATGTTTTATTGTTTTATTGTTTCTTTCAATTCTTCTGGATTTTTAAAACGTTGGCGGATTTTTCAAAACTAATGTATTATCTCTTCACATTAGGTTCAACATATTTTGTTGCTCTAGCTGTATGGATATATGAAAAGCAAAGAGTAAAGATTATATCTAAGCTTAAAGAGGATAGAGTGAAGTTGTCATTTTATGGTATGAAGTATGCGAAAGAAGATAAAAAAGAGTCTATGATTGATGTTGTGAAAAAAGTCGCGAAAAGCTAGTATATCCCCCTAATTTGTTACTCTTTTTATTCTTGAGATTTTCTCAGGTTAGAAATCTATTGTAGTAAGTTAATCCCTATGAAAAGTAAATTATTAAATGATGTTTTAAAATACAGAGCAAACTCTGATGTTTTTGATTTGAATGAAAAAAGATGCCTCAGAAAAGAATTAATAAGTGAAATTAAAGGATTGATTCAAGAATCAACGGATGAAGAAATCGTTTATTTGCTTGTAGATTGATTGAATTATAGCTTTAAGAAAATATATTTGGATTCTAATTTAATTTCAATATTTTTGAATTATAACCCCGATAAATAGAAACACTAAAAAAACATAAAAGTTCCTGTTATCCGGAATGTTTTATCGATAAATAGGAATATTTATACAGATATAACGAGTTGTGCAACATTTACCAAAAACATCACGAATGAAATTAAAATTACTGATTTTTAGCATATTATTGAGTAATTCGATTTATTCTCAATCTGCTAAAGACTCTCTCTTGCAAAAGGATATTAATGCTTTAGTTGAGGAAATGGAATTTATGTATGGATATGACCAAACTATGCGCGAATACACAATTTTTAAAACTTTTGACAAATCAGAAACAGATAGAATTGAAAATCTTCCTGATAGTTTAAGAATTGAAGAAATGAAAAAACGGAAATTTGTATCGGACAGTATAAGCAATAAAATTTATAAAAAATACATTAATCCAATGGATGCTGAACATACCGAGAGAATGATAGAAATAACAAAAAAATACGGTTTTCCAAGCACTAAACGAATTAGGAAATACTATAAAAAAGAATTTGTCGACCCAGAATTTAACCCACTAATAATTTTTATCCATTCGCCGAGAAAGTATTGGAATGAACTAAAGGAGTTAATGTTAAAAGAATATCAGAATGGAATAATCAATCAATGTCAATATGGATATGCTCTTTGGCAATTTACTGGGCGAAAAAGCTTTCAACCAATGCTTGATAATGGATTTGAAATGGTTGAAGAAAATGGAATAACAACACTAAAATCAACCTGTGAATAAAAAACGTTGCACAACAAGGTATAACCGCAATTACGGCGGATTCGACTATTTCCGAATCCACTCGCACTTGCTAAGGCTTGTGCTCAACCGAAAAACAGTAACTTTAAACCCGTAACTGACGTTTATACGAGACCGTTGGGCTTAATTGAAATGAACAAAAGCATTCTAAACATACTAATAGCTACTCTCTTACTTTTGTCATGTGAAAACGGACAAAAAAGAAATAACAAGAACGAGAGTAAAAAGCTGGTTGAAATTGCTGAAAACCAAATTGCCATACACGATTTAGTTCCAATTTCAGGTGACACTTTAATAGCCGCAATTTGGAATGGTGGTATTCTTAGGACAATTGATGGAGGTGAAAATTGGATTGAAATAAAAACCCCATTGATTAAACACTTATCAGTTGATAATCAAAACAGAGTTTGGGGTATAGATAGTTGGATTGGTATTCACGAAAGTAGCTATTCAAGAATCTTTTATTCAGATGATTATGGAGATACTTGGGAAAAGTTTGAATTTAATTTAGATGAGTTTTTCCCTCTGGAATTTCCTAATGATTATAGCTCTGTAGTTCAATTAATTACTTGGGACGGGCTGATCCTTGAGCACAAAGGAGGTGTACCGAATGATCTAGAAAACTGGAAGAGAATAGACAAGCTCGAAGATAATGAAACTGAGTTTAAAGCCTCTAACCCTAAGGTTAATGGTAATTATAGAATATCTCAAAATGGACTTCTAGAAAAGAAAGACCAAGAAAATGAATGGAATAAAGTCACCACTATTCCTAATATTTCCATTCCCTTTGATATTTTAAAGGATTCAAATAAGGTTTATGTTGCAGCAGGAGGTTACGGAGGATATAAATCATTATTTGTGGAAATCATTAATGATAGCATACAAATTGAACGTGAAATGAAAAGCGTTCAATGCTTAGGAGTTCGAAAGGATAAAAAAGGTAGAATCTGGACATTTGGAGATGGCGGAATTTTTCAAATAGACGGAGACAAACTAAGAAAAATGAAATAACTAAGCCCAACAACAGCTAAACTGCATTAAAACGCAGCTTAGCCAGAACGTTATGTGCAATAACCCAAAAGAGAATACTAGATCAAAATGAAGAAGAAAAAAAAGAATTTTATTATTGTTTTTATCATATTAAATATAATTCTGATTTCTTGGATAATAATCCATAATGATTATTGTTTTGAAAAAATAATTAAATACGCTAAAGAATTAGCTGTATTCGAATTTTCAGCAATTTCATTAATCATTGCAGTTAGCCTGTTTGACCAATTTGGATTAAATAAAAAATTAACAGAAAAAAGAGTAGAGTTAATAATCGAATTATTAACGGAATTAAAAAAACAAGAAGGATTTGGTAGTCACTTTAAAATAAATGGAGAATTTATGTCAAATCCATCATTCTATTTTGAAAAAAATATGGTTGAGAACCATAAAAAAAGATTTTCGAAAGATGATTTTTTCAAAAAGATACTGAATACACAAATAGTTATAAACTCGACTGATTTTGACAATGGTTTTCAGAATGTTAGAAAAGTGATTAATAATCCTATAATGCCAAAATCAATAGTTGAGAAAGCTCAGTTTCTTGGAATTAGTGGTGGAATGGGCGGCTCCAAACTTAACGAATCTAACGAACTATTATACTTATATTTTACTTCTGAAGGGAAAAAAGAATTAGTAAAAAAAGAAACAAAATATTGGCTATTTAAAGAAAATAATAATTGTACGTTAATAGAGTTTTTAAAAAAATTTGATAATTTATTTGCAGCTTGTGAGGATTGGACTAATAAACATTCAAACATTGATGAAGAACTTAATTTAAAAAATTTTTAAAGCGAAAATAAAATAAAGCACATAACAATGGCTATAAGTAATTGCTGGTTCTCGTTTACTTCTGAAAATCCACGCCGATTTTCAGTTTGGTATGTACTCGCAAAGTTAAGTACTAAACCACGCAACTACGCATAGCCGAACCGTTGTACACCATTTGAAAAAAGCAATATACATAGCATTTATATTAGGATTTTTGGTCTCTTGTAATAAGAAAACTAAACCTGAAAAAACGGAAAATAAACTGACTGAAATTCCTACTTGGAAAGCTGACTTGGATACAATTTTGGAAAAGAACAATCCGAAAAGCCTAGACCTTTCCGAACATCAGTTGTTTATCGACACAACTCGAAATTCAGAAACGTTTAAAAGACTGATTAACTGGAAACCAAACCGAATGGATAATGACGCAATTTCATATCAAGAAAAAGAAATTGCAAAAAAACATAAACCAATAAAAATTGACCTAAAAGAATTCCCAAGACATTGGATAAGTTTAAAAAAACTCAACAATGAATTTGTGGTTTATGAACCTTGCGATGGAAACACAACCGCTTTTGAAATAAATGAAAGTTCAGTTCTATTCTTCTACCAATTGGAGCCTGATGTTGACTTGATGTTTGATTTAAGGAAAATGACGGAAAATGAAATATCATTAGAATTAAGAACTGTTCCACAAAAAGCGAAAACTGAAAAAACTGAACTGACCATAAAACCGACTGAATTTGAAAATGTCTATTTGCTAACTTATAGTTTTGGCAAATGGTATGTGACACCAACGGAAAAAGTTTCAGAGTTTGACATTGTAGTTAATCATTGTCCGAAAATGAAACGGATGGAATTTACCAGATTTGATAAAAATTAAATAAATGAAAAACGGTGTACAACAAGGTGTATGATTAATTGCGGCCGAATTTCCTCAACGGAAATTCAATCTTATTAATTATCTTTCCGAAACAACGGAAAATGACTCGCGTCCTTTTCCCGCAAAAAATCATACACAAATACGTTGTGTACATTAAATAAGAACACCTATGGAAAATATAAAAATCCTGATAATATTAACCCTTGTTAGCATTATCTTCTTAATAAGAACACACAAAAAGGGTAAGAAATCAGAAAGCTTATCATTTTTATCAACCATGATCGCTACTCTGTTTGGTGTTTTAGTAGCCATAACTTTATCTACTATTGAGGATAAAAAAAAAGAAAGAAATGATACTATCAAATTACTCAATTCAGGGCTGGAAGTATTAAAGGTTACTTATGCATTTACTAATCAATTCGGCAAACAAGATATTGATATAGAACAAGATTCTAGCGAAGATGAAGATGATCAAAAATATCGGAGACTACATAATCCTTTACCGTACCCTGATCTACTGGTAACTATCATTGAGAACGAAACAGTTTCAAAAAACATATCTCAAGAAACTCTTCTTCAAATTTCTGCTGAACTAATTAATGCACAAAACAGAGGCAATTATGATGATATCATTGAATATAAAGAAACACTGAAATCATTATTTTTCTGGATTAAGGTAGAAATAGCACACTTACAAGGAAAAATAAGTGTAGAAGAGATAAAAAGTCAAGATAAATTAAAAATTCAAGATAAATTAAAAATTGATTTTATAGAAATAGGAATAGGAGCAAATGTAGAATGAGAATAAAAAACAAAACCGAAACGGCATTAAAACTACCTTTTATACTAATCGTGTGGCATTAAAAAACAAAAAATGAATAAAATAATAGAGATCCTGAGTAATAATTCTTTTCTAATAGAACTAGTTGGTTTTTCTATGGCTATTTTAGATGTGTACTTCCCAAAAGTGACTGATTATCTAGAACAAAAACTTGACTATTTAAACGATAATTTAAGAATAGAGGAAGTTCCAATTGATTTATTTGGGAAAATCAAATATTACTTCAAGAATATAATTGCGTTACTTTTTGTAATTACTGAGTTATTAATAATTGTCGTATTCGTACATTACGGTGCTGAAGTTGGCTTCTCAGAAACCATTGACAGCATAAAAGAATATTATAATGAGCAAACTATTTGGGGAAAAGTTCAACATATAATATTTTTTGTTATCGGATTAGTTTCTGCAATTATTGGAATTGTAATGATGCATGTTGGACACGTTTTTTTAAATATTCTCTCATTTTTTGACAAAATAGCAGGAGGAAAAGCTGTAGCTGGGCTAGGTCTTTTTATTGCATTTCTAGGTTTAATAATAGAATATTTTCAATTCATACAAAAATGATATAAACAGATATGCTAATTGTTGGCGGAGGACTAACAGGTCTTTTTTTAGCGAATGAATTCAATAGACATAATGCTTACTTTTTTTATAATTTCGCTAAGGAAAAGGTTGAAATCGTTGTCAAGGTCGATGAGTAAGTCTAAAACCTATTCCCTCCTTGAGAATTAGGGAAAAATACAACTAACAAACATTTGATATTATAGAGCAATAGTCTTTTGAATCTGTTTTTTCTCTTCATGTGAGTATGGTTAATTATCTCTATAGTGATTGAAGAAATTCTTAATAAATGCTATTTTATCTTCTATCTTTTTTATGCTAGGAGCTTCGTTTTTTACTGAGTTTCCAGTACTTCTTCTAGTAATAGATCCAAACTTGTTAATATAAGCCTTCAGTATTTCATAAACATGGTCTATAGTTTCTTCACGTTCTCTTTTTTGTTTTATGTATTCTTTATTTTGAGTGCTTAATTTAGATTTTGATTGCTGGTAGCTTTTTATATCTTCCTCTAATACTTTTATTCTTTCTTTTTGTTTTACGGTTTCAGCTTGGAGTAGTGTCTTTTCTTTATTAAGGGAGTCAATTTGTTTGGCAAATGTCGATTTGCTATTTGTGAACTCATCAAGTAATTTGGCATAATCAGTTGCGTCGACTTTAGTTTTTTTATCAATTTTTGTGAATTGTAGGTCTTTCCAAATCTTCAAGAATAGTAAAGTCCAGTAGTTGAATATGCTAAAAAATATTAATCCTCCAATTGTATATAATAGGGGGGTCCAAAATAAGTTACAAGTTGTTAAAAGGCTCTGATTTTGGATATATTCAATTCTTGTGATTCCTTCTCCTAAACGTTCCTCGTTGATGAAAAATAAGGCTACTAAAAATTTCCAGTTACAAATTATCCAAGCTAATATAAAGGTTCCTGTAAATGGTTTTTTTGCTCTATCGTATAAAACGGCTTTTACTGATTTTGTGTACTCTTCCATAGGTTTATTTATTTTTTTAAATAGTCCCAACCTCTAAATAAAGCCAAGAATCTTCTTGTTTGGTATTTTTAATTTCTAATGAATGTCCTGTAAATGAGGCTCGCAATGTTTTTTCAATGTCTACACTTCTAGATTTATGTTCTAGAGCCAGTTTATGTTTGTTTTCATCGGATAGCCAGATACTACTCTCTATATCATTGTAATATTTACTTAAAGATTCTTTAGTTATAGTTTCTATTTGAGGGTTATTTAGTTTAACATCTTGGTTTGTATAAAAACGAAGTTCCCAGTTAGTTTTTGGGTTAAATGGTTTAGTGTATCTATTAATCCATTTATCATATGCTTCCGATTCGTTCTTTTGAGTTTGAATTTGGTCTCTGTAAATGAGGATTTGAAGCTGAATAAAATCGTTTGAGATACCAACTATTTTATTCTCGAAAAAAAGATTTTTATTGTTTACAAGATGATAGCTTAGTGTCTTATCATTAGTGGTTCCTACAAGGCCATCTCCACCAGATGAACCTTCGGCATATAGGTTAACAATGTTTGTGTTTGGTTGATTCCAAAGGTTAACTTTATCACCTATTTCTATTTTAAAATCAGAAGTTTTTCTTTTAAACGTAACGTTTTTATTGTAGGGCAATTTCTTACTAGTCCCAAAAAGGAACGATAATATGCTCATAATTTTTAATGTAAGAGGTTAATTGTACACTAAAATAGAAATTAATTTCAGTTGAAGAAACTTTTTGTTAGAACCTAAAAATTATTTTTTAATTGGTTTTTCACTTCATCTTCAATTCCAAGTTTATCTTTAATAGCATCAGTATCCAGGAGTAAAATACTTAAAGCTTGTGCAACCTGTTCTAATTTATCATCCATTGCAAGTATTTTTTGATTCTGAAAATAAATAGTTTTTAATTTATTCTCGATAGATAGAGAGTCAAAATCTACTTCCTGTGGAATATGAGTTTCAAAGTTTCTCTTTGCAGCATTTCTGTGTTCTTCTGCAATTTCAGGTTTTAATTCTATTTGTGCTTGACTTCCTACAATCTTTTCTTCGATGTATTCTAGTATTATGTTTAGAGTTTTGTTTTTTGGATTTGATTGGGTCTTATTAAGAATATTTCGAGCGGCGCTTTTGGAAACAGATGTTTCTTTCCCTATTTCATAGGCGGTAATATCATGTTTTTCACATAATGAAATAACTAAATCTATTTTTTCTTCAATAGTTAACATACTGATTGTAATTGCATTACATTAAAAAGGTATAAAAAAACATACAAAAACCTTAAAAAACATATAATAATCTAAAAAAACCTATATATTTGTAAAGTTAGGTCACTGCACTATTCAAAGTTACAAAAAAACCTAATAGTAGATTATAAAAGCACAAAATATACTATAAAAATGGGAGAAGAACTAGTTGGTAGTGATGAATTAAGAGAAAGCTTACCATATGGTATTGTTAAGGAAATTACTCAAGTTTTTGGATATAAAAATCAGTCATACGTATCTGATATTATAAAGGGTGAAAAAAAAGGGAATCTGAAAATAATTAAATGTGCGGCTGAAATCGCAGATATATATAAACAGTCAGGTTTTGAAACAGGCAAGAAAAAAATATTAGAATCTTATGCAAACATTAACTAATCAAGAGATGAAAATCGCGCATTGCATTTCTAGTGATTTAAGTGAAAAAGAAATTGCAGATAAACTGTTTATTTCTCCTTCTACTGTTCATAGCCATACTAAAAATATCCGAAAAAAATTTGGTGTTCGAAGTAAAGCTGGAATTGTTCAAAAGTATCTATTGAGTTTAGATGATCCTAAATCATTTGTTCCTGGTGTATTCATGTTGTTTTTACACTTATTCATGATTGTTTCTGTAAATCAGTTTGATGTTAGAGTTCCAAGAACTCAAAGATTAAATCGAAGGTCAAAAAGAGAAATTACTATTTCATAAATGTCTCCGCTTGAAAAACATATCATCAATTCACTACCTGATTTATCAGAAGAAGCTAAACAAATGGCTCGCGATATTCTAGGAGTAGGCAATGTTAAAAAACCAAAAGCGAAGCATGTTGTGGATATTGATGTTATTAAAGCGAAGATGATTAAAAATTTCAATTTGGTATGAATTCACATAAAAAATATATGGAGGGTGATAACTCCAGAGTTGTTGATTGTAGTTTTTGTCAAGAAGAAAGTAAGCATTACTGTGAGAGTATGGATGATCTCGAGAAGTTGGATGTAATGCTTAACCTTTCTTCGAAATCTCACTCTATTGAGTTTAAAAAAGTATTCGTAATAAAAGTGAAAAATAATGAAAAGTAAATCTGAAAAATCGTTATGGGATACTCGTATAAATCCAATAGTTGGTTTTATAGTTGATAGAAGAGATTATTCGTCAAAACAGAAAACAGAGTTCTCGATAAGAGATGGTGTGAGTGTGACACTAAAAAAGTATTAGTTATGACTCAAAAAATTGAAAGATTAAAAGAGTTAGTGGATTCTAGTCCGCTAGTTATTGGAGAGTATAAAACTAAGGTTCTGTTGTATTTATCGGTCGTTTTATTGGGATGTAATTTTGGTTTTTTGGCTAAACATTTCAAAAAGGAGGAGGAAAAGATAAGAAACTCTGTAACTGCTTTTGCGATAAGGTTTAAAAAGAGTAGGAAAATTCAAGGAGTAATGTTTCGCATTACTCGTGATTTTAACAAGCAGCAATCATTCAACTTTTAGTAAATGGAGTATTCTATAATAGTTAACCAGCAGATGTGCGTAAAGTATAGGCTTACTTATTTTCAAGGTGCTTTAATGGAGTTTTTTGGAAAGTTAAGTACCTGGGCAGATGCTTTCACATTCGAAGATGGTGTTTATTATAATATTTCATATGGTAAAATTGTAAGGGAATTGCCAGTTATTTTTTCTTCAGATGATAAAGTGTATCGAATTACAAAATCGTTGGTAAAATTGGGGTATGTTGATCAGAGAAAAAAGGGAAAAGATCAGAAGAATTTTATCCGATTATCGACTAAAGGAAAGAGGATTTTAAGGGTCGGGAAAAATCCCGAAGCTTGTCAAGGTTCGGGAAAAATCCCGACAAGGGTCGTAAAAAATCCCGAACCTCAAAAAAACGCTGTAGACCACGTTACTAGTGATGTTGTCAATCAAGGTTCGGGAAAAATCCCGACGAATCATAATCAATATACCAGTAATCATATATATATAGATTTTTCTGCTTATCAATTTTTGCAAAAATATGCTAAATCAGAACTTGAGATTTGGGAAATGCAAAACAAGAAATCCATCAAAGATTTCGAAAGGTTTTTAGAATACTTTGAAATCAAAGTTGAAGAGGAAGAAATTGAATACTCCGTGTCAAAACTTTTAGGAAGACTTAAAAGATTAAAATTTAATTGGGCTGGTGATTTAAAAGTTGTGAAGGTTATGAATGATCAACCAACTATTAAACGAAAAAGAATTGGGTAATGAATAATATCAAAGCAAACATACCGCCACAAGCAACAGAATTCGAGGAAATGGTTCTAGGAGCTTTGTTAGTAGATACCAAGGCAATAGAGGAAGTTTATTCTTTTCTGAAGGTTGAAATGTTCTATGATCCTAAACATCAAAATATCTACAAAGGAATTTGTTCTCTTTTCGATTCGAATTCTCCAATTGATATGATGACGTTAAGCAAGAAATTAAGGCAACTAGGGCTGTTAGAAAAGGCGGGTGGAGATATTTACTTAATCAAGCTTACACAGAAAGTTGCTTCTTCCGCACACATTGAATATCATGCTAGGTTTATTCATGAAAAGTTTATCAAGAGAAAAGTAATTGAGATTTCTACAAGTGCAATTAAATCTGCTTATGATGAGCAAATTGATACGATTGAATTGATTGAGAGATTAGGTTCTGATTTGAGTTTAATTGATGATTCGATAAACACTAATTCTAGCGCTGTTACTTGGCACGATGCAATAGTTTCTATTCCCGAACATGTGGAAAGATTAACAAATAACAACGGTTCTGTAACTGGTTTGCCTACGGGAATAACTGCTTTAGATAATCACTTTTCTGGATGGCAAAAACAAGATTTTATTGTCATTGGTGGCGATAGTGGAATGGGAAAGACAGCCTTTGTTTTATGTTCAATGTTAGCTGCTGCTAAATCTGAAAAACCTGTAGGAATGTTTTCAATGGAGATGTCTGTAAAGCAATTAGGTTTGAGAGCTGTGGCTGTAGAAACTTCCTTTCATTTAAATCAACTGATGAGAAAAGGATTTGAGAAAGTAGAGTACTTCACAACTCTGAATAAAAAGATTGACGTGATAAAAGATTATCCAATTCACATCGATGATAAGCCCGCGTTAACGGTTCCAGAAATGAAAAGGAAAGCAAGGTCTTTAAAAAGAAAATTCGGAATAGAGTTGTTAGTGATTGACTTCATCCAAATGTTTTCAGGAGATAAGGATATCAGAATGAATGTTGGTGAAGCAGCAAGAGAGTGTAAAAATTTAGCTAAGGAGTTAGATATTCCTGTGATTGCTTTATCTCAAATCAGTAGAGAAGTAAGAAAATCAAAGTATCAACTCCCTAAAAAATATCATTTAAAAGAAGCTTCGGCAATTGAAGAAGCTGCCGATGTAATTGGAATGTTATATCGTCCAAACTATTATGGTTATGTAAGAGAAGGATATCCTGATTTGTATGATGAGCTTGGGCTTATTGGAGAAGAGAACGCTGTTTTAATCGTGGAGAAAAATCGAAATGGTTCATTGGGGAACGTACCGTTGGTTTATCTCGAAGATAAAACGAAGTATGTTGATGGAGAAGTTGTTAAGAATCAAACTTATCAGGATGCCTTTTAAACCACAACCAAAGAGAAAACCTTGGCAGGAGAAGAGAGTTCCTCACG
Organism: Tenacibaculum sp. SZ-18; assembly: GCF_002813915.1. Classification (NCBI taxonomy): domain Bacteria; kingdom Pseudomonadati; phylum Bacteroidota; class Flavobacteriia; order Flavobacteriales; family Flavobacteriaceae; genus Tenacibaculum; species Tenacibaculum sp. SZ-18. The sequence goes on from NZ_CP019335.1 coordinate 207,694, forward strand.
GAAGAAGGTTAAATGATAACTCAAAGTTTTACAACAGTAGAGCTTGGAGGAATTTTCGTAAGCAAGTTTTGATTGAAGAACCGTTATGTCGATTATGTTCTAGTAAGGGATTAGTTAAAGAAGCTAAGGTTGTTGATCATATTGTAAGGATTGTAGACGGTGGGGAAAAGTTGTCTAGATCTAACGTACAACCATTATGTTCTAAATGTCATAATAGTAAGTCAGGTAAAGAAGCGCATGGTTATAAACAAGATAAATAATAGGGTATGGGGGTAAATCTCTAGAGAGTTTTACCGCTGTACATCCCCTACAAGTGAGAATTTTACTCACACTAATTTTTTAGGTAGGGGGGGTAAAAGTGAAAGTGAATGGAAAATGAGAAATTGAAAGTTGTGCATAGTCAATCGAGTTCAGGAAGAAAACAAGAATTGACTGAGAAGGAATCCAAATTATACCAAGTATTGAATGAGTTGCCTAAGCCAGAAACTTCTATGAAGTTAAACGCTGCACAAAAGAAATGGTGGTATTGGTTCGGGTATGAATTTGTGAGTACAAAGCAGTTTTCAAAATTGGATTTAACTCACTTACAGAAAGCAGCTTTTTGGATGGATGCTAGATGTAAAGCTTATGCCGAAGTAAATAGGTTAGGTTACAGAGGATTGGTCCAAACATTTGAGAAAGGCTATACGAATGTAACCGGTCACATTTCAATTATTGAAAAAGCGGATAAACATCTTGATGAAGTTTCTGCTCATTTTGGATTGAGTATTAAAGATCGTCAAAAATTAAAATCTATTGAATCGGGTGATGGCCAGTTAAGTTTATTTGAAAAAGTAAAAGAAGTATTACACGGATAAAAAATAGAAATGCAAGTTCCTAAAGAAATACTCTCATCAATTCCTTTTCAATATGCAGAAGATGTTCGCTCAGGAAAAATAGTTACAGGGCGTAAAATTCAATTAGCAGTTAAACGCTTTTTCGAATTTGTAGGATCCAAGGCAGATGAAAAAGGTTATTGGTTGGATCATAAAAAGGGATTCGCACCAATTAAGTTCTTTGAAAATTTTTTAAAACATACTAAAGGGAAATCAGCTGGTAGTTTATTTAAGTTATCCCCGCATCAACAGTTCTTTTTATATAATGTTTATGGTTGGCAAACTACGAATGAAAAGGGGGAGGCGGTCCGACTTATAAAAAACACCTATGAAAAGGTGGCTAAGAAAAATGGTAAAACAGCAGTTGAAGCTGGTGACGGTTTGTTTTGTATGGCTTTTGATTTTGAGCAGGGTGCAGAAGTTTATATTGGAGCAACTAAAGAAGAACAAGCTAAACTTTGTTTTACTCAAGCATCTGAGTTTATCTCCAGTTCATCATTGTTACAAGAACTAGGTTACAGAGTGTACCAGAAAGAAATAAAGTTCTTACCAACTAACTCTTTTATGAAGCCGTTAGGAGGAGATAGTAAAACTCAGGATGGTATCAATTCACATAGAACAATTATTGATGAGTATCATGCTCACAAAGATGATTCAGTTAAGGAAAATTTAGAGTCTTCTTCCGCATCAAGAAAGCAACCATTAACAAAAACGATTACAACTGCAGGATTCAACATTCATGGAGTTTGTAAAAAGTTTGAAGAGAGTTGTGAAAGAATACTTGAAGGTATTGACGAGGATGATAGTTTTTTCATAATGATTCACGATATGGATGAAAGTGATGATTGGGAGGACCCGAGCAATTGGGTGAAAGCTAATCCAAATTTAGGGATAACTGTTTCCATGGATTTTTTATTAGGAGAGTATAAAAAGGCAAAAAATCAACCAAGTAAGATTCCAAATTTTAAGACAAAACATTTAAACAAATGGGTTGATGCTCCAGAAGTATGGATTGAAACTGAATACTGGGAAAAATGCCAAGAGCCAATTAAAGAAGAGAATTTCGCTTTGCTTGGTAATTGTGGCGGTCTTGACCTTTCTTCTACAACGGATATAACCGCTTATGCAATGGTTAGTTATCCAGATGAAAATGGTTTTAGAGATTTGAAAGTATGGTGTTTTTGTCCGAAAGACACAATTGATAAAAGGAGTAAAGAAGATGGTGTTCCATATAGATACTGGGCTTCTATGAAAAGAGAAAATGCAGTTGATGAAAATGACACTTATTTAATTGCAACTCCTGGTAATATGGTTGATTATTCTTTTGTTAGAGATGTTATTATTAATAATTATTACAAGAACAAAACTCAACATGTTGAGTATGATCGAAAGTTTTCGGGAGTATTAGTTCAAGAATTAATGGATGAAGGTATTGAGTTATCGCCTTTCACGCAAACACTAACTAATTACTCGTCACCAACAAAGGAACTTCAAAGGCTAATTATGTCTGGAAAATTAAGAGTTGGTAAAAATCCGATTCTTAAATGGATGTTGAGTGGTTGTGTGCCTATTTACGATACAAACGAAAATGTCAGAATAGATAAAAGCCGTTCTACGAATCGGATAGATGGAATTATAGCTGCAATAATGGGAATAGCTGGAACTCTTTCAATCGAAGAATCGAATGAGAGTAAATACAATAATCCTGATGTTGAAATCTCATTTGGATAAACAAATTATAGAGAACTATTACAAATTATAAAATATTCAATAAGTGTTTTTTTGATATGGAATTAGTAAAGAAATTTTTGAACTGGCTTGATAATCTATTAAGTAATTATTTATAGTTGGAAATGATTGTTTTTAAAGAACAACCGTATAAATCAATGCAATGTGGTCAAACTTGTCTCTCAATGATTACAGGTAAGAGTATTGAAGAGATATGCGAAGATTTAGGGAAGTTTTGGACTACTCACTTGGATTCTGATTTGCAATCATTTTTAGAAAGAAATGGCTACAAGACTAAACTAGTAGGTAGTGGAAAGATTGAATTTGATGAAATTCCTAACGACAGCTTAGTCCGTGTTTGTTTTCCTAGTGGCAATGGCCATATAATTATTAAACATAATGATAAATACTATGATCCATCTGTTGGAATAGTTCAACAAATGCTCGCTTACGTTAGAGTAACTCATTATTTAACCTTTAAAAAAGAATAGAATGAATATTAAAAATGTAATTGAAAATATCATTTATATGCTAGTCATATTTGTTGGATTAAGTGTCTATACCAGCAAAGTTTTAAAACCAATAATTATTACTTCGATTAACAAGGAAACAACGAAAATTGAAAATAATATTAAAACGGAAATAGAAAATAAGTTCAAGAAAATTAATGAATTAAACACAGATTCTCCAATAAATATAACTCCTAAATCCAATATTCCAGAAAAGAATTCAGGATGTAAAGAAGGTACTGTTTGTATTCCAATTAAGAATTTGACGAGGAGACAAAAACGAAGATTAAACCTGTAGTATGAGCAATATGTTGCAACATAAGAAGTCAAAACGTCACGACCATTTTTGGATTGATAATAATTTTTTGTTTGAATCCTACAAAACAATTAGAGGGTTAAGATTTAGACAGGTAATGCAATTGAAATACCCGAATAGAGATAAGTTATCTGAACTCGATGTTAAAATCATCAATTCACTAATGAGTAAACAAAATATAAACTAATAGTAAATATCATGATAACAGAAAAGGAAGCAAAAAGAAAAATTAAGGTAGTAAAAGAAAGACTTTGTCAAAAGTTGATTGATGGGGAAACGACAATTGAAATTTTAGAATCAGCAAAAAAGGAATTGATTTCTGAAAATGAGTCAGAGAATTTCTATCAAGTAGAAGCTATTCAGCAAGCAATTGAATGGTATAACAAATTGAATTAAACCTCTAGTATGAATAATAACATTTTGCTAAATAATGCTTTGTCTCAAATAGGAGTGAAAGAGTACGTAGGTAAGGAAGATAATCCTGAGGTTTTAAAGTATTTCAATGAAATTGGTTTTGATGGTTCAAAATTAAAAGATGAAACAGCATGGTGTAGTGCTTTTGTTAATTGGGTAGCAAAGGTTTCAGGCTGTGAATATTCGGGTAAATTGAATGCTAGAAGTTGGTTAGAATATGGTGAAAAGGTTGTTAATCCTCAAGTAGGCGATATTGTTGTCTTATGGAGAGGGTCTAAATATACGTGGAAAGGTCATGTAGGTTTTTTTATTAGAGAAAGTAATGATCACATTTATATTCTTGGAGGGAATCAACAAAATGAGGTTAATATTTTACCGTATAAAAAGTCTAGATTATTACAATATAGAAGATTATAATTAAAATGAATCAATACCAAAAAGCGGAACAATTTGAACTAAGATTAAAAGCTTTGGCTTATGATTTAGTTGTAAAACTAGGTACTACAGCGGGATTTATGGAATATTATTTTAAAGTATTGCAGAAGTGTAGAACACAAACTCAAGCATTTGAATTAGTAAATCTTTTACACTATCTCATATTTGGTAAGTATAAGTATTCAGAAATTCAATCATTTAGAAATAGTAGGAAAAATTATTTAAAAAATTAATTATGGCAGTATCATATGAAACTAAATCGGCGGTAGTTATTGATTTGTTTTTAAGTGAAGAAAATAATACGGTGCCTGCAATAGCAGAGAAAACAGGTCTTGAAAGGCAAACGATTCATGGAATCATAAACAAATATTTAGGTAATTTAAAAGTGGAACATGAAGAAATTTGATGACTTGAAAATCATTTCTATAGTATTATTAACATTTGGAGTTGCAATTGGAACTTCATTGTTGTTAGAAATAGAGATTTTCAGAAACCCTGTAAGATATTTTTTAGTTTGTATGTTAATTCTTGTGGAGTTGGTTTTTGGATATGTAATATTTAAAAAATTTCTATCAAAATATTAAAAACAAACAATTTGTTTACTTCTTAAAATTCTAAACCCAGCATCTTTACATTGTTAATATGTAAAGAATGTTGTTACAGTCACTTAAATCTGAGTTTGTGGAAAAAAGAAACACGCCTGTTAAATCGGGCGGTTTTTTTAATTCATTCTTTGGAGGTATTACCAAAAGTGGAAAACCAATAAATGAAACAACAGCTTTGACACTTTCGTCATTTTATAATGGTTTAAATATTCTTTCAAACGATTATGCGAAACTTCCTAAGTCGATTTATCGGAAAAAGGATGGTGATCGAATCAAACTTTCAGGCCATCATTTGAACTACATAGTTTCAAAACGTCCAAATCAATACATGACAGCATTTTCTTTTGATAAAGTAATGCTGTTGTCAGCTATTTTAAAAGGAAATGCGTACGCCATTATTAATCGAAATGAGCTCACACAAAAAGTAGAATCATTACAGTATGTTGATCAAAATCTAACTCCTGTAAAAGTAATTGAGCACAAATCAAAGCTATTTTATCGTATTAAAGAAAAATCATATAGTTCATACGAGATTATTCATGTTCCTGGTTTTACATTAAATGGAATTGTAGGTGTAGGTGTTGTAACATTAGCTGCAATGAGTCTAGGAGTCAACTTAAACTCACAAGAGTACGCTTCAGAATATTATGAGACTAAAGGAGAAGGAATTGGAATTGTAACAACAGCCAAGCCAATGGATCCTGAGGCAAAAACAAGATATGCAGGTGCGTTGCAAAATCGATTAAATACTGCAACACAGCATAAAGTTGCTGTATTAGATGAATCAGGTTCTTTCAATTATATCCGATTAACTCCGCAAGAGGCGCAATTTCTTCAAACAAACAAAGAAGGAGTTATCGAGGTTGCTCGTTGGTTAAATATCCCACCTCATAAATTAAAGTCATTGGAAGGAGCAACTTTTTCTAATATTGAACATCAAGAAATTGCACATGTATCAGATTCAATTCTTCCATGGGCAAAATCGTTTAAAGCTGAATACGATGTTAAGTTATTAACAAAGTCAGAGGTTGAAAAAGGTCTTTACATCAATTTTAACCATAATTCTTTGCTTCAAGCAGACAAAAAAACGCAAGCAGAATATTTTTCAAAATTAATTTTCTCGGGAGTTTATACACGAAATGAAGTTAGATCATTACTTGATATGAATTCGCTTGAAGGATTATCTGAGCCTTTAACTCCTGTTAATGCTCAAACCTTAGAGCAAATTGATACAAAGCTTAAAGAATTAAAAGAAAAAACAAATGAGTAAAAATTCAAATCAAAGAATAGTCACTCGTGATGCATATGTAAGGAATGTGTCAGAAGAGATGATTGCTAACCGTCAGGTTGAGTTTGTAATCTCTTCGGAAGCGGTAGATAGTTATAATACCGTTTTTAGAATTAGTGGTTGGGATTTAAATAGGTATTTAAAAAACCCAATTGTTTGTTACCAACATAGGTCTGGTTCAGATGATCCAGATAATATCATTGGAACTTCAACTGTGAGAGTTGAGGGAGATAAGTTGATTGGGGTGGTAACTTTCGAAGATGCAGAAACAAACCCTAAGGCTGAAAAGGTGTTTCGTAAAGTCGTAAACGGAACACTAAAAATGGCTAGTGTTGGAGCTCGTGTGCATAAAGCAAGGTTAGGAGATAAAGAGAAAGGGGAAGATGAGAATGTCTTGTATTTCGAACGACACGAACTATTTGAGTGGTCAGTTGTGACAGTAGGCTCCAATATCGATGCGCATAAAAGAAATCAAATCACTTTGGAGGAAATGATTGAGGATGTGAAAAAAGAGGTGTCTTCAGAAGCTTCTTCTGAGGAAGGTCAAGAGTTAAAAAGAAGTGTGCGTGAAGCACAATTAATAATTAATAGTTAAAAAAGTAATATGAAAACTTTACAAGATTTAAAAGTTGAACGTGCTTCATTAAAGGAAAAACAACAAGCATTGGTTAATAAGGCACGAAATGAAAAAAGGCAAATGACTGATGATGAAAATACTCAATTTGATGCTCATCAAACTGAAATAGTTCGACTAAATGCTGAAGTTGAACGTGCTCAAATAATTGAGGATAATGAAAAAGCGACGTCATTATCAGATGGAGTGCGTATTGATGGCACAGGATTAGGTAAATCTGAAAGACGTGAAAAGCAGCAAATGTTAGAACGTTTTTCTTTACATAAAGCGTTACGTTCTCAATTGCCTGGAGGTGTTTTGGATGGAGTCGAAGCAGAGTATCACCAAGAAGCTTTAAGGGAAGCTAAAAATTTTGGAGGAACAATTGAGGGAGTTGCTATTCCTAACAGTATGCGTGCTGCAGGACAGACTGTTGGAGAGGATTCTGGTGATTTTGGGGGTAAGTTAGTTTATGAGGAATTTAAAGGTGTCATAGATGCTCTTACTCCGAAACCAATTATTGAGTCTTTAGGGGCTAGATATGTTAGAGGATTAAAGGGGCCTGCGTCTTTTGTTAAAAATAAAGGGGGAATTATTGCGACTTGGGAAGGTGAAATTTCTGAGGTAAATTCTTCTAAGAACCAATATAAAAGGGTTGCTATGGATGCTAAAAGAGTTTCTGCGACTGTTCCAATTTCTGTTCAAAACTTGCATCAGTCAGTAATAGATTTAGAGATGTTTACAGCTGAAGAGATAGGAAGAGCAGTTGAAAGAGCAATAGATTTGGCAGCTATTAATGGTCCAGGAACTGGAAATGTCCCTTTAGGTATTTTAAATTCTCCTGATGTGAATATTCTTTCAGCAGGGGTTAATGGTTCTTCGCCTTCTTGGAGTCACTTAGTTGATATGGAGACTAAGGTGGGTGATGCAAATTATTATGATAATGATTTAAAGTACCTGTTTAACACTAAAACGAAAGGTTCTTTAAAACAGTCTTTACATACTACAGGTGATGCTAAATATTTAATAACAAATAATGAGTGTAATGGTTATGGGTATGGTGTTAGTAATTTTTTACCATCTGATCTAACCAAAGGTACTGGAACAAATTTATCTGCTGCTATTTTAGGAAGTTTTAAGGAGTTGTTAATTGGAGAATGGGGGTTCTCTGATATGGTCGTGGATAATATTACAGGAAAAAAGGCAGGAATCATTGAGATTACTGTAAATCAATATTTAGATATTTTATTAAGGAGTCCTGAAGCTTTTTCAGTTGTTAAAGATTGGGTTATTTCATAGGTATTCTTGTTGGTTTAAAAAAAAGAAAATTGAATGGGAATTTTTAATAAAAAAGATGAATTAAATAGTAAATCCAATATGGGTCTTGTTGGGAAAGTAAAGTTTTTAGAGGTTAGGTTTTTATTGTCTCCTACAGGTCTGTTTAAACTAGGGTATCATGTAGGTGATGAGGCGAATATTCCAGAGCCTTTAGCTATGGAGTTAATTGAGACAAAATACGCTGAGAAAGTATAGATATCTTCGTTTTAGATATTTGGTTTAGTTGTTTCTTGAATACTAAAAAGCCTGCTTAGAGGCAGGCTTTTTTTTAAAAAAATTAAAGTAAGTGGCATTTTATACAGAGTTGAATGATTTACAGGTAACGGATTTGGTGACTTTAAAAGAAGTTAAAGATCATTTGAAGATTGAACTAGATTATATTGAAGATGATGCTTTAATAATGAGTTATATGGAGGCAGCGTTCTCTTATATAATAAGTTATCTAGGTCGTGATGTACTAGATCAAACATATACAGTAAAAGGAAAGTCATTCGAGGATGTTTTTGCTTTTAAGAGACAAACTATTAAATCTGTTGATAATGTTGAATATGTTAATGAGGGCAATGAACAACAAACACTTTCTACAGATTTATATTACTTAGAGTCAATTGATAAGTTTGAGAGTAAAATTTTGTTTTTGTTATCGGATTTACCAAAAGTTAAAGTGAATAAGTCAGATGCAGTTACATTAACGGTAACATGCGGATTTAAAAAAATCCCAAAGGCTATAAAGCAATCATTATTCTTACTGGTCGGAGAGTATTACGAGTTTAGAAGTGACAGGTCAAAAGTTAAAAATACTGCGGTAATGCATATGTTAGCGCCGCATAGATATTATTCCAATGAATAGGAATGAAGCATACATAGGAGAGCTAACTGAAAGGGTTACGATTCAGAGTTATGTTGAAAGTAAATCACAGTCAACAGGTGCTACAACTAGTACATGGCAAGTTTTAAAAAATTGTTGGGCTAAGGTAGAGGATGTTTCAGGTACTGAAGAGATTGAAGGAAGAATTGTTTATGTAAACAAAAAGTCATTTGTATTACGATATGATGCTCGTTTAGTTGGTCCTGGAGCAACAAAAGAGAAGCAGGTTTTGTTTGATGATGAGAAGTATAATATTGTTTCAGTTTCTAAAATTGGAGTAAAGAGGTATTTAAGGATAAAAGCGTTTAAAATTGACTAAATCAATAGTTGAAATAAGGGGGTTTCGGGAGCTGCAGAGAAAGTTAAAGGAATTAGGAGATGATAAAACGAAAAGGAGAGAAGTAACAAAAATATTAGGGCAAGTTGCAAATTCTACAGTAAAGGTGGCAAAGTCTTTAGCTCCAGTGAGTAAAAAACCACATGTTCAAAAACGAAGAAATCAAGTGTTTGGAGCAGTAATTTCTCCAGGTACAGGTAAAAGAAGTATAGGAAAGAAAACAATGCGAAGGAGTTTGAATCCGATGGTTATTGTAAGCCCTAGAAGTACTAAAAAAGCAGATGGTTGGTATTTAAGGCAGTTTGTTATTGGGGGAACTAAGAAAATAAAATCAAATCCATTTATGGATAGAGCATATACTCAAACAAAAGGTGGGGTTGCTAGAGAATCGGAACAAAGATTGGCTAAGTATATTCAAAAACAAATTAATAAGCTTAGTATATGAGTTTTGTTGAAAGTTCAGAAAGGGTGTATTCGGATTTAAAGAATTCGAGTGAATTAACCGATTTATTGAGTAATACAGTTGAAAGTATTTATCCTTTATATGCTTCTGTTGAAGAATCTGAAAATTTTGTTGTTTATCGAATAGAAGATATTGGTTCAGCGTCAAAAGATGTATCAAGAAGATACAATGTAATTGTAACTAGTTATGCGTTAGGGTATGACGAATGTTGTGCAATAGCTGATGCAGTTACATCCGCTTTTAAATCTTCAGGTTATTCATATAAAGATTTGGGAGGAATATCAGGAGTATTGGAAGAAGGAAGATTATTGATAGAACAAAAATTTAATATAAAATTATAAAGAGTTATGGCTTTTTACGAGGGATCAAAAATGCGTATCAAGATTGGTACGAATGAAGTTTATCATGAAACAGATGCGACTTTAAATTGGCAAAGAGAGTTTAAGGAGATTGCGTCAAAAGATACAACCGGAGTAGAAAATACTCCAGGAAAAAGTTCTTGGAGTTTGAGTTCGAATGCGTACGCAAGAAATGCTCCAGGAACAGAGAATGATTTGAAAGCTATTTCAGATGCAGGTCAATCAGGTGTGCTAGTGGATGTTGAGTTTACTGATGGTGTTGCTGGTAATGTTGTGTTTTCTGGTAAGGCTTACATTGAAAGTTTTTCGGTTAAATCAACAAATGATGAAACTGTAACTTTTGATTATTCTTTAAAGGGTAATGGTGTTTTAATGACAGGAATAGCGGTATGATCAAGGTAAAAGTTTTAGGTAAAAGTTACGGTTTAAAGTTTGGGTATGGAGCTTTAAGAAATGTTTGCCAGCATTATGGGTATAATAAAGTATCCGGTTATGATAAATTGGTTAAAGAGTTAAAGCTTGATAAAATGGATGATCCTTCTTTTGAGCAGTTAGATTTCATTGGAAATTTAATTATCTCAGGAATTAAAAGCCATACTCCAGATGTACAAGTTAATTCTGATGATGTTATTACAAGTGTTTTAAAGTCAGATATTGATATATCTATAGTAATGAGAGAGTTTTCAAGTTCGTTGCCAAACAATAAAGTAGAACCAAAGAAAGGGGGAAAGTAAAAGTCGGATCGGATGCAACGAATATATTCGATCCGACATTTGATGAATTAGAAATTTTGGCTTGTGGTGAATTAGGTTTATCTATTGATTATTTCTACTCTTTAACACCACGCCAGTTTGCAAATATTTTGATTGGTTATCGTCGTAAAGAAGAAATCAAAGAAAAAGGAGAATGGCAAAGAACAAGGTTATCGATTTTTTACTGTTTGTTGCCACATACAGATAAAAAGGATTTTTCTCTAAAAGATGTTTTTGAGTTGCCGTGGGATGAAGAAGAGCCTACACACATAGAAAGAAAGGTTAATACAAAAAAAGAGTTACAAGAGTATTTTAATAATCTAAAAAAAGAAACTTTCAATGGCTAGTTTAGCTAATGTAAATATAAAGTTTACCGCTGATTTAAAAGGGTTTTCGTCTCAAATGCAAAATGTCAATAGACAGATGCAAAAGGTGGGAAAGAATTTGCAAAAAATTGGTGCTCAATTATCTGTTGGGGTAACAGCTCCTTTTATTGCTTTTTCCGCACTTTCATTAAAAAATTGGGATAAACAAGTTAAAGCGATAGCTCAGGTAGAAACTGGATTAAGAACAACAGGAAATGCTGTTGGTTTTACTTCAAATGAGTTGCAAAAAATGGCTTCTAGTTTACAAAGCAACACTCTTTTTGGAGATGAAGAAATTTTGCAAAATGTTACAGCTCAATTATTAACTTTTACAAATATTGCAGGTCAGCAATTCGATAGAACTCAACAAGCCGCATTAGATTTAGCAACTAGGTTAGATGGTGATTTAAAGTCAGCTTCTATTCAATTGGGTAAGGCGTTGAATGATCCTGTTGCTAATTTGTCAGCTTTAAGTCGTTCCGGGATACAGTTTTCGGAAGAACAGAAATCTACAATAAATACACTTGTAGAAACAAATAGATTAGCTGAAGCTCAAACTATTATTCTTAATGAATTAGAAAAACAATATGGAGGGAGTGCTGCTGCTGCTGCAAAAGCAGGAACAGGTCCTTTAACTCAGTTAAAAAACAGTATTGGAGATTTATCCGAGGAGTTTGGTGCAATTATAGCGGAAGCTATTATTCCTTTTGTGGAGACCATAAAGGGCTTGGTTTCTGGGTTTCAAAATTTATCTCCTGAAACAAAGAAGTTTATAGTTATTTTAGGAGGTGTAGCTGCCGCTGTGGGTCCATTATTAGCTCTTGCGGGAACTATTTTACCTGCTATTTCAACTGGTTTTACTTTATTGACTGGTCCAATAGGATTGGTAGTCGCTGGTTTAACTGCAATTGGAGTAATAGTTTATAAAAATTGGTCACCTATTAGGGAAGTGTTAGTTGATATTGCTAACTATTTCATTGACTTGTATAATGAAAGTTCTTTATTCAGAGCTGGGGTTGAAAGCGTTGTTCTAGTCTTCAGGAATATGTGGTCAGTAGCGAAATTTGCTTTCTCGTCAATCTCAAGTTTAGTAAAGGGTTTTATTGCTTCTTTCGTTAGTAGGTTTAAACTTATTGGAAGAATATTCAAGGCTGTATTCACTGGATCATTCAAGGAAATTCCAAAAATAGTATCAAAATACAAAGATGAAACTCGGAAGGGAGTTTCTGGTGTTGGAGAGTCGTTAAAAGAAGATTGGTCGAAGTTAATGAGTGATGTTGGGAATAATACAAAAAAGGCCTTTGAAAATGTTGGTAATCGATCAAAAATTAAACTATTAAAGTCTAACATTGATACGACTGAGATAATTGAAAAAGTAAATGAGATTAGTCCATTAAATATACCGGTTAAATTAGGTGTAAATGGTTCTAAAAATAAAGTTCGTGGAGTTTTAGATGATAAGCGAAATGGTGAAGGGAAGATTGCTCAGATTCCTGATTTAGGTATAGTTGAGGGTGTAAAACAAGAAAGAGAAGAGTTGGAAACTGAATTAAGGTCGGTTAATGACAGTTTTATTGATTTTTCAACTGAGATTTCTGATACAATTTCTGTTGCTTCAGCTTCTGTTTTAGAGAATTTCGGAGTTATGATTGCGGGATTGTTTGATGGTTCTGTAAGTATGGGAGATGTTGCTGGTTTGTTGCTTAAAACTGTTGGAGATATAGCCGTTCAATTAGGGAAAGCCGCAATAAAAATTGGTGTTGGAATGCTAGCGATAAAAGCGGCCTTTACAAATCCTTTTACAGCTATTGCTGCGGGTGTAGCTTTGGTTGCAATTGGAAGTTTGATTGGTAGTATTGCGACTAACTTTTCTGGTGGAGATGGTGGTTCATCACCAAGGCCTTTTGCAAATGGGGGTATAGTTTACGGTCCGACAAATGCTTTGATAGGAGAGTATGCTGGAGCAAGTAATAATCCAGAGGTTGTTGCTCCATTGAATAAGTTAAAGGATTTGATAACTCCAGCTGGACAGGCATTAGATATTGTTTTGGGAGGAAGGATAACAGCTGATGCAGGAAAGTTGCAGTTTGTTCTAGATAAGTATAATTCAAGAAAATCTAGAACGAAGTAATGAGTGTATTCTACGATATAAAGATAATAGATGCAAAGGGCAATGGACGTGAATTGTCTTATGAGAAAACTGAACAGGGCTCACCTAAGTTAATTTACAATGGTTCTGACTCAAAGTTTCACAATCTAATTACTTCAGAACTCCAATTTAATATGTTAGTTCCAGTTAATGATGAAGCGTATTTCTTTCATCTGTTTACTGGTAGTGAAACTAGATTTAAAGTGATAGTTGAAACTCGAAATGAAAATGATCAAGTTGAGTTATTTTGGGAAGGTTTTTTGCTTCCTGAACAATTTTCTGAGCCTTATGATCATAGCGGTTTTTTTGTTGATTTTATTGCTTCTGATGGTATAGCTCGTTTAAAAAGAAAGTATTTGCAAGATTCTTTTTACGAAGAACGAAAATCAGTTATTGAGATTTTAATTGCTTGTCTGAATCAAACAGGATTGTTTTTAGATGTCTGGTTTGCTCCTGCAATTCAGCAACTGTTCTTTGAGTTGAATTATAATGATCTCATTGTAGATACTTCAGTTTATATGGACTCAGGAAGAAAGAAAAGGACTTATGATATTCTTAGCGACTTATTGGTAAGTATTGGGTGTAAGTTGTTTCAGTATCTTGGCAAATGGGTTGTTATTGGTTTAAATGAGTTTGCTCATGATGAAATTGAGTTTTTTGTTTATAGTAATAAATATTTACAATCGATAGTGTACGAGGGCAAAAGTACATTTGTAAGAAATAAGAAGTTTGTTAAGTTTTATAGTGAACAGATGATTTCAATAGAGCCTTTGCTTAATGAAGTAGTGGTTAATTGGGATTCAGATAAATCAAAACATATAATTCCTAAAGATAATGCTCTTGCTTTTCCTTTAAATTTTGATTCTGATGTAAATGATAGAACTCCTAAGTATTGGACTTTAATATCAAATTCATCTATAGATTTTTCAGTGTTATTGTCTTTTTATGACGCTGATTTTGATTATTCTAAACTAAATTTCACTAATGATTTTATAGGGTTAAGTGCTACCCCGAATACGGGGAAAGATTTTATAGGTCCTAATTTAGTTTTTAGAGATTTTGTTTCGAGTAAAACAGATTTAGAGAATAATTATGCCACTTTAGTAAAGTCATATTATGTTGAAGGCTCAGATGATTTAAATAGATATGCAACTCTATCAATTGATTTTGAATATTCTCCGGTGGAGGATGATTCGTTGTCTGAAAATATCAAAGAAGGGTCTTATGATGACATTTTTTACTTTGCTATTACTAGGAAAAGTTTCAAAAACTCCAGTATTGTTGAGGAAGAAATTGTTCTAAGTAATCTTGAGTATGTAGATATTCCTAAAGGGATTTATGATTTTAAGTTAACAGCCCAAAGTTCTTCTCAGATAAAAGGCGAATTGAAAATCGATAAAATTATTTTAAAGGAAACGGGTTGGTATAATATAAGATTGTTTCCTGCTGTTGAAAAACCTGTTTTAAATACGGTTTATTTAGGATTAGGTTTAGTTTTTACAAAATGTGATTTCACTTTAAATCATCAAGGGGAAGCTGGTTATTCTTTGAATAGAGGTTTAGCTTTTACAACAATATATGAAGAAGAATTGTTTCACTCAGCTGCTGTTGACTCTTTCTCTAAGAGAAGATTTGACTTTTCTGATTCTATAACGAGTCAAATTATTAATTCTACTTTATTTCCGGTTAATATTTCTTTGATACCAAGTTCTTTTGTTTTAAAAGAAGTTGAGTATCTCGGTAATCCTTTTGTTGAATTGTTGTTTATGAAAATTTCAAAGAAGGATTTTAACTATTTGAATAATGGTTTTAAGTTGTATGTTAAAAAAACTGATTCACTTAACTATGAAAAGGTTAATGAGTTGAATTATTCGGTTGTATATGATTCAGAATATGGAGGTGAGTGTATTGTTCAGCAAAAGTATCTTACTGCCAATTCACAAGATGTTTTTATAGAGGAAGGAGATTTATTAGAGATACGTTTGGATTCTGAGGTTTATAATTATTCAGATTATCATTTGGGTAGATGGAAGTTATCAACTGACGAGGAAGTTTCCTCTTATTTGGATGTTTTTGCAAAAATGTATTTGAAATTGCAAAATGAAATTAACGTGAAAATGAGTGGTGTGTGTCAAGGCTTATTTTCTCCTATTGATATAATCAGGTTTAATTATCAGGGCTTACGTGATTATAATATAGAAAATCTTACGCTTGATTTAACAGGAAATCAAACCGAGTTGGTTCTAGTTGAAAAGAAAATAGGAGAAATTTCAGATTCGGTTGACTATGATTTTGAAATTCCTGATGGAGGTGGTGTTAATGATGTTAGCATTGTTATATCGACCAAGTTTTTATCTCCGACTTCCTTTGGTGCATATGTGTATTTTTTAGAAACAAGTTACACTATTACAGGTATTAATCAGGTAAATGCAATGTTGTTTTTAAGAAAACTTGAGAATTATGTTAGTTCTTCAAGTTTTAATTATGAAGGAACTGAAGAGGCTTTTCCTATTTCACATAGTAATGGTAGTACAATAAAGTCTTTCGGTGTTAATATTCAGCCTGAGGAGGAAGGGTGGTATGAAATTGAGTTGAAACAAGGGGAGTATTTTTCGAACAGACAATATGTTCATGTTGTTTCAACTAGTGAGGAAGAAGTTCAGTCTAAAATTGCAATTACAAAAGTTGATATTGGTGACCCTTTGAATGTTCAGGGGAAATATTTAGTTAGTTACGAGGATGGTTATGCGCCCGTTAATCTGCAACAAATCGTTCAGAAGTTTAATATTAGTACTCAAACATTAGAAGGGGCCAAGATTATAAAAAATTTGAGTTTGTCGGACTCTGAATTTAGTATTGAATTTCCTTCGTCAGGATCTTGGATAGTATTTGTTCAATCGAACGAAGAAAAGTCAAATGAATTAAGTTGGTTGTCAATACAAGTATAGATATGAATACGGAAAAGATAATTCATCGTTTTGTTTTCGAACAAAACTCAAACTATGTTGATCCTAATGAAGGAAGAGGGGTTTTTACTTTAGATAGTACTAGACATTTTTTAAGTGATGATACATGGTTTTTAAGTGAAGAAAAATAATTTTTAGGAAATGAAAAAATTTAATCTTGGTACAGGGGTAAATAATCAGTCAGGAGATGATGGGAAGACGGTTGGAAATAAATTGAATCAGAATTTTCTGGAAATTATTTTGGCTTGTTTTGGTCAGAACTTATGGGATGGTTCAGATGAAAGATTGATTGATATGTCATTGTTAAAAACAACAACTAAAAAATCTCTATTAGAGGCAATTAATGAGTTAAGTGAGAAAGGTGTTAAAAAGATTCTTTTAGGTGATTTAATTATGGGTGAATCAGTTGAGTATGACTTGCCAGAGAATTCTTTGTTAATGGCTATTGATTTTTCAGGTTCTGGTTATCTAAAAACAGGCAGTAATAGTGGTAAAGAAGATTATGGTAGTATTCAAGGAGAAGGGGTTTTGAATTTTGGATTTTTAAAAATACCAAAAATTTGGTTGGAAGCAGATTCTGATGGTTCAGTTGAAATAATAGTGTTTAAAAAGTAATTTATTATAAAATGTTTTAGGAAATGGAAGTTTTAGGTGTTAGTCAAGCTTGGTATGTCGAAAAAACGGATGCTAAAGGGCGGGCATATTTTGGAATGAAGGGAGATGAAATTGTGTTGTCAATACATCTTTCAGAGAAATCAAATGTTATAGTTAAAAGGGTTGAAGATGGGTGTGAGTCCGTTTATGTTTCCGCAGAGGAAGTTACAGAATTAAGTTTAGGTTATGTTAAAAGTAAATGTTTGTTTGTAGAGACGAATCCAGAAAGTGAAGTAAGGTTATTAATTTTAAAGTAAAAAGTATGAAAAAGTGTTTTTCAATTTTAATGTTAGTTTTTTCAGTATTATTCTCTTATTCTCAAAGAAATGATAAGATTACAACTGGAGACTTACAGATTAAGAATTTAAGAGTAGGAGCAGATAGTGATAGTTTAGTCGTTATAAATGATAAAGGGGATATTCGTTACCTTCCAAAGGTAAGTTTTGTAGATAAGGTAATTCAAGATTTGGGAGTAGTTGTCCGAAATATTTCGGGAGGAAATAATTTTATTGTTGATGATAGTGATCCTTCGGCCCCAAATATAATTGGAGTAGAAGGTGTGTATAGTGATGGTTTGGTTTCTGAAGGGGAGATTAAAGTATTTATTGGTGATCCTAACGGACAGGGCGGGGAAACGTATTTTAAGTTAAATGATGAGGAAGAGTATATTAAAATGAAGGCTACTGAATTTGAGTTTGACGGTCTTTTAACTTCTAATATGGCAAACCATGTTATTAATCTTAACGGCGATAATACTTTAACAACTGCTGGTTGGGTTAAGTCGTATTTTTCCAATATATATGAAGATGAGACTTCTTTTAATCCTGTTTTGGTTGATAGTGGTGGTGGCTATTCTTATAATGTATCAACAACTAATGGGGTGTATTATAGGGTAGGTAATATTGTTTATTTTACGATTTCTTTTGTTGGTATTGGAGGAAATGGTTCGCCATCTGGTGATCTAAGAATTAATAATATGCCTTATTTAAAGTCTGGTTCTTTAGAGAGTGTATCTATATTAAATATAAGAAATACTGGTTTGTCTCAAGAGAGTGAATTATTCGTTCCAAGAGTAACTGATAATTACATCTACTTTCAGAATAAAGAGGACGCTAGTTCTTTAGGAGCTCCAGCTTATTCAGGTAATGGAGTTTTAACAATTTCTGGTTATTATAGTGTTAATCAATTCAGTATAAATTAAATTCTGTTGAATATGGCTAGTTGGAGTTATACTGAGTTAGTTGATTCTGTTATAAGTAATATCAATGTAATGATAGTTCTGTTAGTTATTACTTCAGGATGGTTTGTGCATAAAGTTCCTATTGTCTTTGTGAAGAGTAAAACTTTGAAAATAATAGTTTTTAGCTTAATTGTTACTATACCTTATGCTATTAGTTTAAAGGTTGGTTTGGGAAAATATATTGCTAGTTACTGGATTGCTTTTGGTTTTCATACTACTATTTTAAAGTTCCTGGAGCGTTATATAAAGTCTAAAATGATTAATGAAAATGATGGATGATAAGACAATAGAGTTCTTTGAGCTTTTGTTAAAATTAATTGGTGTTTTGGCACCAATTTTTTTTGGTTATTATAAATATATAACCGACAGAAAAGATAGGAAGCAAAAAGAAGAGATTAAATTATTGAAAAATGACAATAAAGTAATTAAAGAGGGTGCTTATATGTTGTCAAATCTTATGAAACTAAACCTGTATGATGAACTTTCGAATATTAATAAGAAGATCTACAGTAGAACTAAGGCAATGAGATTTATCGTGTTTGTTGCTGTTAATGGGAAAACTTCACCGAATACTGTATATGCTGTTTTTGGTCATAGAAAAGATGATCCAGATGTTGACAAAAAATACAAAGGAGTAGAAGTAGATTCTGATTATGTTCTACGACTAAAAGAACTAGAAAATAAGGGTAGTTTGATAATAGAGACCTTATCTATGCCTAAGGGAATGTTGAAAGATATTTATTATGAGCAATTGATTACATATTCTTATTTGAAGTTTATAAAACGTTATTCGTTATCTGAAGAAGATGATGCTTTGGTTTATTGTAGTGTTGCAACAGATTTGGATGAGGGGTTTGTTTCAATGGAGACAACCGAGATAGATCTTTTGATCAGTAGTGAAATAAAACCATTAATAGATAAAATTATAACTGTTTAAAGTTATCTATTAGAAATTTCAACCATTTATATTAAATTGCAGATGTTAACAACGTGCCTTAAATCGTACACTATTTTAACAGTTTTTATTAGTGGGTTGTTTACTTTAAGTCAATAAAATAAGGGCTCAAAGTAAATGATTGGTTTAATCTTCGAACTCATAACCCGAAGGTCGCAGGTTCGAGTCCTGCTCCCGCTACTAAGTTGAACAAAACCCTTTTGAAAACAAGGGTTTTGTTAGTTTATAGCGGTATTAACGCCGCAAATTCGCCGCAAATTGATGTTTAACTTTTTACAACAGTTTTTTAAACCTGATGTAAAAAAAAAATGTCCACTAGTCAAAACCCAAAAACCGTAGTATCCTTAGTAGATTATGTACCTGCAGAATTGAGAGAAAACAAACGCTGGGAAATAATTTATTATGTCAAATGTCCTTTTGATAATAAGCTTAAGAGAAAAGCTAATAGGGTGCGTCCATTAAAAAGTATTACCGAACGAAGAAAGTTAGGCCGTAAGATGGTTTTAGAAATTAATAGAAAACTTGAAAGGGGATGGAACCCATTTTTAAATGAAAATGAAAGTAAGGGGTTTTATAAATTTACTGAAGCATCAAAACTATTTTTAGATAGAACTGAAAAAGAAGTAAGAAATAACGAAAAAAGAGAAGATACATTAAGGAGCTACAAATCATTTATTAAAAATATTATCAAATACCTCAAAGAGATAAAAGAAGAGGATATGTTTGTTATTAAGTTTAAAGGTGAGTTAGTGCGTGATTTCTTAGATGTTATTTATTATGATAGAGATAATTCAGCTAGAACTCGAAATAATTATTTAAACTTCATTAAAACATTTAGTGATTGGCTAATAGTGAAAAAATTTATTTCACATAATCCGACGAATCGAATAGAATTAATTCCAGAAAAAGTAAAAGAACGTGAAATAATACCTGATGGAGCTTTAAAGGAAATTTTCAAATACTTAGAAGACGAAAAGAGGAATTATTATATGCTTTGTTTACTATGTTACTATTGTCTAATTAGAAGAACTGAAATGACAAAACTTAAAGTAAGCGATATTATCTTAAAAAATGGCGTTATCTATGTTAATAGTAATATTTCCAAAAACAAAAAAAGCATGCCAGTTACAATACCTGATTTGGTAATTCCTTATTTAGTTGATCATATTAAAAATGCTGAACTTGGTGATTACTTATTCTCAGATAGTTTTTTACCTGGTAAAAATAAACTTGCTCCTAAAAAAATATCTGATGAATGGGCTAAAGTAAGATTGCATTTGAACTTGTCTAAAAAATATCAATGGTATAGTTTAAAAGATACAGGAATAACAAATTTATTAAAAGCTGGAGTTCCAACAATAGCAGTAAGAGATCAAGCAAGACATCATTCAATAATACAAACTGAGGAATATACCCCAAAGGAAATTTTAAAAGCAAATGTTGATATAAAAACTGTGAAAATTTAACTTCTAGAATAGTAAAGCTGAAAAAAATGTACTTTTTATACTCTTTTGTTGTTTTCGCTTTTTAATATGTTGTTATATAGTGTTTTATTTTGAGTATTTTCCTGAGTACTGTAATTTTTTACCCAGTAAATTCATACTCTGGGGGAAGGGGATTTTGTACTTAAAGCAATAAAATTCACTTTTGCTACAAAATCAAGCAATTAATGCTACAAATTATAACGAACTTTGCAATATGTATTCAAAGTATTTCTCCAACGTAGTTAAAAGTCAAGGTGTGCCACACTTAAACGCTGATCAGTTTGTTCGCTATCAGAACATAATAGCATTAGAATATTTTATTAATCTTATAAAAAAGATTGGAGTATCCCACTCATTATTTGGTCATGTTTCTAAAGCAGAAAAGAACCTGGAAAGACTTACTAAAAAACTATCTCCTGAGGAATTACTACAGGAGATTATTGAATTGTCTTATTAAAATAGTTGCTATTCAGACGTAATTAATTATACACTTCTTAAGTTAAATAGATTATCGTTGGTTTTTTACCTCAGTTCTTTGTTGTTTGTAGTAAATATAGCTAAAATCTTATAGTTTCTATTTTTATATTTACGTAGTCAGTCCAGGCGCTACATTCAGATTACTTTAAATTCACTTGTTTTTTCAAGATTATGAATTATATCAACCACAGACTGATATGGTTTGTTATCTGAAAAATGATTTTCTGCTCCGCTCTAAAACATTGATTTAAATTAAATTATCGTTTTAAAACTTGACATTGTCAAAAAAATCTTCTAATTTCGGCAAGCTTTTTACGCTAGCATGCGTATTTGAAAGTGCAACTCTCATACGATGTCAATCGATAAGCTTGACTAAACTGCATTCTTACGTTTAGTTAATTTTAATCCTGTTTTACCTATCCTTCATCACAATCAAAAAGTGTATTTAAAAGCCAGAAGTTGGACTTATTACATACAACTGTCTCGTATAACCGTCAGTTACGGGTAAATTAGCGATTATTTTAGGATTAAACACTAGCCTTAGCAATTCCGAGTGGATTCGGACGAAGTTGAATCCGCTGTAATTGCGGTTATACATTGTTAGCAATAGGTTTTATTCAAAAATTTGATTTAATTTCTCGTTTAATTTTTTACCTCTTAAGTTTCTGGCAATAATATCTCCGCTTTTTGAAATTAAAAAATTATCAGGTAGTGAATAAGTTCCATATATCAAAGAAGCTACATTTCTATCCCCTTTCAAATGGTCGTTTACATGAATCCATTCCAAACTATCTTTTTTAATAGCTCTAAGCCAACTACTTTTATTATTATCTACTGAAACAGCAAATATTTCAAAACCTTTGTCTTTAAACTTCCTGTACGTTTTAACTAGATTCGGATTTTCCTCTCGGCATGGAGAACACCAAGAAGACCAAAACTCAAGCAGAATAACCTTGTTTTTTAAATCGGATAATCGTTTTTTTAATCCAAACTGATCTTCCATTTCAAAATCAACAAATTTGTCACTTATTTTAAAGTTTTTATTTAATTTTAAGTAATTACTAATTTGTCTTCCATAAATAGAATTCTTGTTTTCAATAGACATCGGATTAAATAATTCTTTCGTTTTTTTTCTTCCCCAAGTAGTTGAATAGAAAGAAAGTAGGTTAGCACTTAAAATGTTTTTAGGATTGTTTTTTACGAAACTCATTCCTTTTTTTAATGATTCTTTATATGAAAGTTTCTTAATTTCCTGATATAAACTATCGGAAGTTTTTTGGGTTTCAGAACCTGTTATTTTAGCATATTTTATAAATTCAGTTTTAGACGCATCAAATAGAATTTCTTTATTTTCTAACCATATTGATTTGTATTGTGGTGGATTGTTTATTCTTAAAACCGCCTCAACAGGAAACTCTATTTTTTTTGTTTGAAAAAAGAATGTGTTATTTTCAATATTGGTAGAGTCTATTGTTTGATTTTCTATTTTTAAATAGATTGGTGTTTTGTCTTTGATTCCTTTAGTGATTCCTTTTAACAAAAAATCTGTTTTATCCGTTTTACTACAGTTTATTAATACTAAAGTGAATATTAAAATATTTTTTTTCATAGTTTTTTCGCTTATTGCTAACGTATTGGTGTATGATTTTGTTGCGTGTTTAAGCACTAAAGTTAACAAATAAATCACAGATAGAAAGTCCGCGCGGACTTTCGTAAGTAGGCTATAACTAGCAATGAATTATACACGGTGTTGCCATTTCGTTGTTTTTTTAGATTGTTGTTGTTCCGCTAAATTCGGTTTTCCGAGTTTCAACGTTTTAGTAAATTTGTTCAGTCAGTGTTTTAATCCACAAACTTTTTCAATTCCTATTGAGTGAACAATTCTGCAACTTGCTAAATTCCGCATTCAGTTCAGTTTTAGATTTCTATTTAGATTCTTTTTCGAATTGTTTTTTAAAGCTGTAATTAAAATAAAGTCCCATAAATATTGCAAAGAATAAAACTTTAAAAATAAATTTCCATAATTGAAAATCATCTCCATCATAATAGTCTATTCCGGCTGTAGCAATTCCAAAACCAATTCCTGCGAATATTCCCGATTTCAATGCTTTTTTTGTGTATATTTTCATAATAATATTTCTTTAATTATTCATTTTTGAGTACGTTTCGCCAATGAATGGCAACGTATTTGTGTATGATTTTTTGCGGGAAAAGGACGCGAGTCATTTTCCGTTGATGCGGAAATATAATTAATAAGATTGAATTTCCGCTGAGGAAATTCAGCCGCAATTAATTATACATCTTGTTGGCATTTCGTTTTAGTACTTTGAGTAATATATTTTAATTTTTCCCAAATTCCTTTTCAAATTTCAAATCTGCTATTGAAAGTTTTTTCTTCATTTCAACAAATTCATCATATACAAAAGGACCTTCTGGTTTTTCTTTGTATTTGTTTTCAAGTTTTTTGATTATCCAATAATTTAACTGTTTTTTTCCGTTTGTCTCTTTAGCTATTATATATTCCTTATTGCTTCCAATGCTTTTAACACAATCCAAAAGTACAATTCCGTCATTGGCAAGTGATAAGCAACTATGCTCTCCAGGATTAGTGGATAAAATATAATCTCCATCCTTCCAATAAGCTGGGTCAAATAAATCAAAACAACTTGTTAATA
This sequence comes from Tenacibaculum sp. SZ-18, assembly GCF_002813915.1. Lineage (NCBI taxonomy): Bacteria > Pseudomonadati > Bacteroidota > Flavobacteriia > Flavobacteriales > Flavobacteriaceae > Tenacibaculum > Tenacibaculum sp. SZ-18. The sequence goes on from NZ_CP019335.1 coordinate 231,559, forward strand.
ATATACAGATTGCTAAAAGTGAATAAATCTTTTTCATTTCTAAATATCAATTTTTGCGAAAATGTTGGTTAATGAATGCCAACGTAATTGTGTATGATTTTTTGCGGGAAATTGATGCTAGTCATTTTCCGGTGTTGCGGAAAGATAATTAATAAAATACAATTTTCGTTGAGGAAATTCAGCCGCAATTAATTATACATTTTGTTAGCTACTGGTGTATTGATAATTCAATTGTATAATTTTTTAAATAATTAGTATAATCTTTATTGAAGCCTTTTATTGCTATTATATTAGAAGAATCAGCCTCTATTACTGAATAAAAGTTCCCATTTTTTTCTCTTACGGTACCTGTAAAACTAAACGTGTAAAGTGAACCTTTAATAACTCTTTTACGAGAATAATTAGGTAGAACTTTATCATTAGGGTTCATGCCAGAAATACTAATTTTATTTCCTTTACTTATTGCTATGCTCAAGCTGTAAAAATCTTTACTTAATCTAATTGCATCTACAAGATAATTAAAGTTCTTTCTCTTTTTTAATGAGATATTTTCAGTAGCTATGTTAATCGTTTTAGTATTGGTCAAACTGTCTTTGATAAAATTTAACTTTACCTCTAATTCAAAAACAATTTCTGAAGAGTAACAGTCAATCATAGAAATCAATACTTTCTCTCCTTTCCCTTCTGCAGAATTAATTTCAGTACATTTTGTATTTGCGCAAGAAAAAAGACTGAATATTGAAGTAATTAGTAAGATAAATTTAAATCTCTTTTTTATCATGAATATATGATGTTAAAACTTGTAGCTAACGTTTCGTGTAAGTTGCGTTTTAATGCAATTTACACGTTGTTGTTTGTAGTAAATATAGCTAAAATCTTATAGTTTCTGTTTTTATATTTACGTAGTCAGTCCAGGCGCTACATTCAGATTACTTTAAATCCACTTGTTTTTTCAAGATTATGAATTATATCAACCACAGACTGATATGGTTTGTTATCTGAAAAATGATTTTCTGCTTTGCTGTAAAACATTGATTTAAATAAAATTATCGTTTTAAAACTTGACATTGTCAAAAAAATCTTCTAATTTCGGCAAGCTTATTACGCTAGCATGCGTATTTGAAAGTGTAACTCTCATACGATGTCAATCGATAAGCTTGACTAAACTGCATTCTTACGTTTAGTTAATTTTAATCCTGTTTTACCTATCCTTGATCACAATCAAAAAGTGTATTTAAAAGCCAAAAGTTGGACTTATTACATACAACGTAATTGTGTATGAAAAGTTGCGATGATTTTAGTAGCAATTTTTCATTCATTTTCATGATTTAAAAGTAAATATAATTTTTGATTTATAGATAAAGAAGCATTTTTTTATACACGCTGTTAACTAATGTTGGAGAACACTAGCCAAAATTCAAAGCCTTTAGAAAATTTTACACTGAAAGCAAACGAGACAGAATGCAAATCTAAAGGTTTATAAGCAAGAACAATTGTCAGCCAATAAAAGATAAATAGTTACAAGCCTTACTTGCATTTAGTTTGCGTATTTTAAGTTTAGTACAAAGCCTTTTTTTTAGAAAAAGAACGGATCAGAACGTTCAGCGAGAATTGGCTAAAAATACGATGAGGTTCTACTCAAAAATAAAAAGTAAGCTTAGTTATCGGAACGAGCCAGAGACTTTTCAAACACAAAATAAGAACCGACAATCAAGAAATTAGGAGATTGGCAAATGATCCAAACCATCAAACGTTTAGTTCTCTAAAAAAAGGACAAAGCTGGAATTATTGTTGAAAAGTACAATTTTGAAACTGACTTTGATTTATCAAAAGGAGAACTTCATATAATTCTCGACAATGATAGTTAACGTTCTCGTATAACCGTCAGTTACGGGTTTAAAGTTACTGTTTTTCGGTTAAGCACTAACGCTTGCAATTCCAAGTGGATTAGGACGACGTCGAATCCGCCGTAATTGCGGTTATACATTGTTGTAAACAGTGCTTTTTTCATTTCGTTATTCTATTTACTTTGACATAAAACCAAGGCACAGGCTCAAATCCATATTCTTGGTCATTCATGAATTCCATTATTTCATTCCAGTTCGCATAATTTTCTATAAGACCAAATTCGTTTATTGTAATTCCGAATTTATGTTTCAAATCGTTAGTTAAATCATTGCAATGAAATGAGTGAAAATCTCCACCTGCTTCAATTCCGATTATGTCGTAACCTAAACTCTCATCTTTTTCTAAATCAATCTCTTTGGTTTTTAGTTTGTGATAAATCCCAACTTCTCCAGTTAGTTTATCAGTTGGTTTTGTCATTTCCAAAACTTCGTCCAAGTCAGATTCAGGGAAGCTGATACTTAATATTTCAAAGTTTGAATCTTTCGGAAAGAATTTCTCTTTGTATTCCGTCAATGTTTTTATGTCCGAAAATGTATTTATCCAACCAAGTTTTTGTTCATCCAGTTTTTTGTCCGCCCAAACTTGAATCTCCTCAATATTTTTATCTGTTAGATTAAAAGTACGTTTGGTTTCCTCAAATTCTTTTTTTTCAGTTGTTGCCCAAGAAATTGCCCACGAGTCAAAAAAAGAGTCGTTTATGCAACGACTACAAGTATAGATTTTCGAACCTTTAATCGTTCCGGATTCGAGAGGTTTTAATTTAATCAGATAATATGCTCCAATATAGTACTTCACTTGGTTTCGGCATTGTTTACAACGGTCTCGTATAACCGTCAGTTACGGGTTTAAAGTTACTGTTTTTTGGTTAAGCACTGACGCTTGCAATTCCGAGTAGATTCGGACAAAGTCGAATCCGCCGTAATTGCGGTTATACATTGTTGTGAGCAGTATTTTATTCACAGTATTTTGTCAGTTTTATACTTTTTAAAGCTTTAAAAAATTCCGTTTGAGTTGAGTCAGATAAACTATTTCCATAAAAACTCAATCTCGTTTTATTAGAATTTGGTCCACCACCTTTAAGACTGTCGATATAAATTCCACTAGCTCCAAATCCTTTGTTCTTTGGTTTGATGAATTTAGCTTGAAAGCAATCAATACTATCTAATTCATATTCGTATTTTAGATAATCTTTTGTATTATATTTTGCAGTTAGAAAATCATCGACAACCAAGTACTTCACTTTTTCCAGTTGCTTTTTTTGTTTTTCTGTAAATTCAGAATATTCAGATTTATCAAATACCAGAACTTCATTATTTCTAGTCAAATCTCCAGAGTACCAACCTAAATCGAAAATCAAAGTATCATTTTTGTCAGTTATTAGTCCCCTTACATAACTATCAATTCCCTTTATTTTATACTTGTTCCAACTTGAAGGAACAGTAATTTCAAACGCTTTAAAGTCAACCGTTTTGTATTCTGATTTTTGACAAGCTAAAATTAGAGTTAAAATTATTATCGATAGTATTTTTTTCATATTGCTCACAACGTTTTGTGTATGATTAGTTGCGGGAAAAGGATACGAGTCTTTTTCCGTTTTTTCGGAAAGATAATTAATAAGATTGAATTTCTGATAAGGAAATTCAGCCGCAATTAATTATACGCTTTGTTGTGTGTTGCCGTATTTAGTTTTTATTCCAGTATGTTTTTCTCAATTCAAATGACTCTTTCGTTTTATTTATTTCAAACTCTAAGACGTTACCCTTAAAACAATTGTGGTGTTCATCTTTTTCTATTCCCCAAGATTTGAATTTTACTAAGTTAGGGTCTGAAAAATCAAAATCAAAGGTAAAATAGTTGTCTTCTAGTTCTAGTCTACAAGATTCCGATCTCTTTTTAAGAATATTTTCTAAACCATTACTAAATACTTTTTTAAATTCAATTGGTTCTAAACTATCTCCATTAAAAATATAAGTGTGAATATCTTTTCCGTCTCCTACAATATCATTGGTAATAACAATACTTTTTATTGAAGTAAGGTTAAAGATTGAAAGTGTCCAAAAACCGTCTACAACTTGAATTCCTAAAGTATTTGGTTTTATGTATTTAAATTTGTGATAAGCTTGGGTAGTGTCTATGAGATAGTTGTTTTTCTCTATAAATTCTACAGTTTTGATTCGATCTTTTTGAGGCCATTTCCAACTTTCCATTGATTCAAGCGGAAGTATTTTTAGAATATCGAGAATTTTTTGGTTTTTCAAATAATCAATTTGAGTAGTATCTGAGTACTTTTTACCTCTATCAGTTTTCTGTACTTTACTTTTTTGAAGTTCTGTTTGGTTTTTATCAGTCTGAACTACAGTTGTATCTAGATTGTATGTTTTATTGATTTTATTATTCTCGACTTTACAAGAAGAAGTTAAAATAAAAACGAATAGTACAAATAAATGTTTCATCTTTTTCAGGTTACACACAACGTTTCGTGTAAGTTGCGTTTTAATGCAATTTACACGTTGTTGTTTGTAGTAAATATAGCTAAAATCTTATAGTTTCTGTTTTTATATTTACGTAGTCAGTCCAGGCGCTACATTCAGATTACTTTAAATCCACTTGTTTTTTCAAGATTATGAATTATATCAACCACAGACTGATATGGTTTGTTATCTGAAAAATGATTTTCTGCTTTGCTGTAAAACATTGATTTAAATAAAATTATCGTTTTAAAACTTGACATTGTCAAAAAAATCTTCTAATTTCGGCAAGCTTTTTACGCTAGCATGCGTATTTGAAAGTGTAACTCTCATACGATGTCAATCGATAAGCTTGACTAAACTACATTCTTACGTTTAGTTAATTTTAATCCTGTTTTACCTATCCTTGATCACAATCAAAAAGTGTATTTAAAAGCCAAAAGTTGGACTTATTACATACAACGTTTATGTATATGGAAAGTTGCGGTTTTGTATGCGAGGATTTTTCGAAGGAAAATCAAACGTAACAAAATAAGCAACTTCCTTTAAATTTAGCCTAAACCAGCAATTTTTTATATACTTTGTTAGGCACTGGCTTTTATTTATCTTTTTCTTCAGAATTATCAGATTCAGGTTCCGAATTATTTTGATTTTCTACATTATCTAACAAATCTTTTGGTGGTTTTCTAAAAGGTAAACTTTTGTCAACTTCTCCACCATTTTTTAATTTGTCTTCCATTAATTTTTTTAATAAATCTTTGTCCATTTTCTCTATGTTAGATTGTTTTTATTCAGCTTGTTTAAATTCTAATTCTGCGTTTTGGTTTTTCTCTAAAAATTCCAACAATTTTTTGTCAGATTTCATTTTTTCCTCAATAGCTCCAATCTGAAGAGTAATTTGCGAATCAGTCAGACCTCTGTTTTTCAAATCAGCCTTGATTGATTCTGTATCTATTCTTAAATAATTTTCCATACTTGAAATTATACCATTAAGCATATTGTTGTCCATAACCATAAAATCAAATTTTACAGGAGTTTTGTCTGCTAGAATACTTTCATCATAATAGTGTTTTAACTCCGTATTCTGAATCATTTGCTCTTTTGTTAAATTGACTATTCCGTTCGAGTTTGTCGGAATAAAACTATAAGTGTAATAACTCAATGAATCAATATAAATGTTTAGATGACAGAGAACGTTTTCCATTTGTAAATTTTCACCGTTTTTATTTTTTAATTGGATGCTAATTTTTTTTGGTAAAAGTGGATGTTTTTTATTTTGTAATTCGTTTGTGTATTCAGCAAATTTTTCAGGACTATCAATTTTCATCGTTTTTTTATTATTCTCTTTGCAAGAGAAAATTATAATTAGGATTAATATGTAGATTGGCTTTCTCAAATTGTAGCTAACGGTTGTGTATAAGCTTTGTTGCGATGTATAAGTAGTGAATTTAATAAATAAAACACGAACGGCGAAATTCCGAAGAATTTCCCAAGTGAGCCAAAACCAGCAATAAAGTTTATACGGTGTTACCTGCCGGCTTTTGTTCGTTTCTCAATTACATAATTTCCCATTTTCCCACAGTCAGAATTTAGAACTTCAATTTCATTCCTGTTTTTAGAAATAAAATTTAAAAACTTTCTTTCATACTCATACCAAGTCCCACCAATTGGTGTATTTCTGCAAGTTTCGACTAAACTAAATATCTGTTTTCCATTTTGAGTAATTAGACCTCCAGGTTTTACTCCGATAATTAATCCAATTACTCTCTCATAATCTTTTTTATCTAAACTTTCCAAATTATCAAACATCTCATATTTCAAAGCGTCTTTTTTTATTTGATTAAAAGCAGTCTCAGCTTTTTGGTTATTAGAATATGTTGCAACAAATAAAATAAAATGTTGATAATTTATTGGATTTGTTTTCTTTGGATAATTTTTATCTGAATAAGCCACAATTTTTTCAAGTCCATTTGATTGGAAAATTTTCAAATGTCTCGGGTTTTCAGAATTTTTTATATTAAATGAGTGAATTCTGATATTTTCTTTCAATACTTCGTTTGCGAAAAGTTCAGCAGATTTTGAGTAATCATTGTTCAATTCTGAATTAGATTTAATTTCAGTTTTAGATTCAATTATTAGCTTTGATTTTTGTTCAGTTTTTTGTTTTTCATTACAAGCACAAAGAAGCAATGTCATTATTATCAATATGTTCTTTCGGATTCTCATTTTTAGCTTGCAGGTAACGGTATTGTGTATGAAACGTAGCGTTCAAGAAGGCACTAACTTTTCAGATTAACACAGAGCCGAATTTTATATTTTGTTTTTAATTTTTCTATTCTAAAAGCCAAATTTAAAAATTTGGCGGACTTTGTAAATAAACACATACCTTTTTGAAAGCCTTTATTAGCTATGTTTTATACATGTTGTTGGCAAATCGTTTTTAAGATTCAAGATGATATTCAATATAAAAATACGATTCTTTAAATTCAGCTAAATATCCATATGTAGGTCCTACTGGCATACGTGGATTAATAGTTTCTTCAATTTTCCAGTAATTCATTAGACCATTTGGCTTTATTACATTATGCTTATTAAATCTAGGTTCATTTTCTCCTGTCCAATCATCTTTATATTCTTCAATTTCATCTAATGCTCCTTTTAAATCTCTTTCAAAAGTTGATATGTCTATTTTTTCAATTTTCAATCCATTACACCATTCTTTTAAATCAACTTCGAATTGCCAATTAGACAAACCATAGGTCAAATCCGTATGCATTTCTACTGCTTTAATTAAACTTAAAAAAAAATGTTCAGGTGACTCATATATCTCTTTAGTACCGCCAACAATTCGAGTGAAACTAATCTGCCAAGTCATACCCAATTCATCAAATATAAATTTGGTTGCTAAATTATCTTTGTTGATTAATTTGGTAAAATTTTTAGTATTCATTCTAATGTTTGCCAACGTTTAGTGTAAAATGCGTTTTAATGCATTTTTACACAGTGTTAGGTTTAGTTTTATATTCCTTCATATTTGTTAGTTACAAATCGGAGTTTTTTAATTGCGTTAAACAGGCAAAATCCAAAATCATGGTGAGGCAGATTTACGATTATTTCAGTATTGTCCTTTTTTATGATTTTAAAATCACCCGAATAGAGCCAACTTTTATATTCTCTGGGATTTTTGAACTCAGCTGCTTTTTCCTTGTTTCTGCCATTTTCAAGATTAAGAAATTTAAAGTCTTCAATTTCAATCCCGTTTATTCTATTATCTATTCCATTTTGCCTAACAAACAAACATTTAGTTGTTAGGAGTATCCAATTTGAATTACCCAAATCCATAAGTAAAACTTCTAGATCATTATCATCAAGGGCAACATTATTCAGTCGGGTATTGCTGTCTGAAGAGTCAAAAAAGTTGAATCTAGGTTTCCCTTTGTAAACTTCAAGTGACTTAATAATTTGTGTTTTTATTTTCTCTTTTTCCTTTCTCAATCTTTCTCTAATTAAACCTAACGATTGGTATAAATGGTCGTTTTAATGCCATTTATACTTTGTTGGCAAATCGTTTTTATTTTTTTTAATCCCATAAATGTAAATAATACTTTGAGAATTTATTTAAACCTTCTTGGATTTTTTCCTCATTATATTCAAGTTCTTTATCAAACTGTAATGTATAATTCAAGAGTTGTTTAAAAGCATCAATCATTTTATCAAGTTCCTTATTCCAAGCATGCTTCAATTCAAGTTCATCTTTGTCTGAATATGAATCTTTTTTTTCAGACACGTCTAAAATCCAATCTGGTAATGAATATCCTCTTATGTTATAATTCTCTTTATAGTCTTCAAGTCGGCTTAAAATAAATTCAGCCATTTCATATTTCACCTCATACCAAGCCCATTGATTATTTTTATCTAGTTCTTTTATATTATCAAATTTAATCCAGAACTGTTCAAGTTTTTCACTGAAAATTCCTTTTCTCATATCCAGCTCAGCAATCTTTGAGCTAAAATCAGAATAATTCTTCATTTCTAATTCACTCACTATAATTTCGTCTACAGTTTTAGTCCCACTTTCCCATTGCTTATCGGTCAAAAAATTCACGTACAGTTTGTCATTCTGACTTTCTGATTTCATTCCTTTCAGAATCCACTTTTCTTCAATCCACCAAGGCAAAGAATTTCCATCCTGTAATTCAATCAGCTCGAATTTTCTTTTTTCAAATCCTTTCAGTAAATCCTTTTTATAATGTTTCATTTAATGTTTGCCAACGTAATTGTGTATGAAAAGTTGCAATGATTTTGGCAGCAATTTTTCATTCGTTTTTCATGATTTAAAAGTAAATATAATTTTTGATTTATAGAGAAAGAAGCAATTTTTTATACACGCTGTTAACTAATGTTGGAGAACACTAGCCAAAATTCAAAGCGTTTAGAAAATTTTGTACTGAAAGCAAACGAGACAGAATGCAAATCTAGATGTTTATAAACAAGAACAATTGTCAGTCAATAAAAGATAAATAGTCACAAGCCTTACTTGCATTTAGTTTGTGTATTTTAAGATTTGTAAAAAGCCTTTTTTTAGAAAAAGAACGGATCAGAACGTTCAGCGAGAATTGGCTAAAAATACGATGAGGTTCTACTCAAAAATAAAAAGTAAGCTAAGTTATCGGAACGAGCCAGAGACTTTTCAAACACAAAACAAGAACCGACAATCAAGAAATTAGGAGATTGGCAAATTATCCAAACCATCAAACGTTTAGTTCTCTAAAAAAAGGACGAAGCTGGAATTACTCTTGAAAAGTACAATTTTGCAACTGACTTTGATTTTTCAAAAAGAGAACTTCATATAATTCTCGACAATGATAGTTAACTCGTTATATCTGTATAAATATTCCTATTTATCGATTAAATATTCCGGATAACAGGAACTTTTGTGTTTTTCTAGTGTTTTTATTTATCGGGTATTTTTTCAAAAGTATTGAAAATTTAATTAACTCCAAATAGTTTTTTAAACACAAAAAAACACTCCACAGAAATACTGGATAGGGTGTTATAATGAACAAAAGAAAGTCAAAGTTTATAAATCGATAATTACATTATTCCTACTTACACCTTCAGATAAAGTCGATTTCTTCTAAAAGATGTTATAAGTAACTTCTAAACCATTACCTCTATTTTTTTCTAGTTCTGCAAAACGTTTTTCAATTCCTGTTTTTATTTTTTTTCTTTTGCATGCGTAAAAATTTGTAATCCGTATTGTAAGGCTTTTGCAAATTTAGGATACTCTGCATTTTTTTATTTGGTTTCTTTGGGCTTTCAATCTTATCGATAAAGTTGAAGGATTATCGCATACTTCAAAGAAACCTTTACCAATGTTTAAACCGAAATATTTTATATCTTTAAAAACAAGATAAAAAGATTTTAAAGATCCAAACTAGTGAGAATTTTGAAGCTTAAAAGCCAAGACTTAAGTGGATTCATAGAAAACTGGGCGAATTAAATATAAAAAATGAGTAGATATTATTAATGTTAAGCTGATTATTAGCTCTCTTAATTATAAACCTTATTTCGCTTAGGTTCATTTTAAATAAATAACAAATTTGATATAACGCTTACTAAGATATGTGTAATTAATTACGATTGATTTTCCTCATCGAAACTTCAATCTTATTAATAATTTTTCCTCAACATCGGAAAATGGCTTGCCTCTTATTATTGCAAAGAAAAAACAGATATATTACTTGTATACAATTTAAAAATATAACGTCATGAGTAACTCAATATTTCGGAAAGATGGAACAGCCCAAGGTGTTGCAAAACAGCGTTTTATTGAGTCGCTAGCTAAACCTCATAAACGTATTATATATGACCCCTATGCAGATAAATTTGTACTTGGCTCGAGTCTGATAAAACTAATGGGTCATAAACTGAGCGTATGGATTACTAAACAGTTTGCACCTGGTTTTCACGAACACCTTATTTCTCGAACACGATTTATTGATGATTTAGTAAAAAATGCAGCGAATAAAGGGTTTGAACAATATGTTATTCTCGGTGCAGGATATGATTTAAGAGCACATAGGCTCAATCTTCCATCTACATTGAAAATATTTGAAGTGGACCAAAAAGAAGTTCAAAATAGAAAGCGAACAAAACTTACTTCAAATATTCCCAATTTTGAAAATATAAAATATGTGAGCATAGATTTTAATAATCAATCACTTAAGAAAGAGCTTTTAGGAGCTGGATTTGATGTATGTAAATCAGCCATTTTTACCCTTGAAGGTGTTTCGCAGTATATTTCAAAGGAAGCATTAAAATCAACCTTAGAAGAAATAGAGGAACTCACAAAAAACACGAATGCTATTTTTTATATTTCATATGTAGACATTCAGTTAAAGGAAGATCCCAAACTTTGCTTTGGTAAGGATTATCCTTACCCAAAAGAGAAGGTAAAAACAGTTATGAACTTAGCGGCAAAAGTAGGAGAACCTTGGATATCCTTCTATTCGCCAATGGAAATAAAAGAAATCCTTTCAAAACATGGATTTACGCTAATTGAAGACAAAACTCTGGTTGATTTCAATTCAGAGTATTTTATTCCTGTCGGTAGAAAACTGTCCGATAGCGAATTATTTAATCTGGAACATTCAGTACACGCTGAAAGAAAACAGCTTGTAACTAAATCTAAACTGCATTAAAACGTTCTACGTAATTTTCAAAAGGAAGTGTCAAAAATCTTACTACGCTCAGATTTAACTTCATATCCGGCATTTGCTCGATGCGCAGAAGTATAAGAAATGAATCAATCTGATTTAACAAATCGAATATTCCAAAACCTATCATTTCCGAAAGAATGAATGTAAATCCTACTTTAATTTGATTTATTTTGGCAGCTCTATTATTGGATAAATAGGGATGTTGGGACGAGAATACTAGATTTTAAAATTTTAACTTCGTAACATTAATAAATATTAAAAGATAAAAAAGGAATATTCACGAGTGATCATCATACGCTGCTGTTTATAAGTTGTAAGACTAAAACTGGAAGTTGAATTGAAGGACTTGCGGTTAATTAGCAATTAAATTTTACTTAGAAGTGCATATACTTCAAAAAAAGAAGGAGAAACGGATAAGTACTCTAAACGTTAAGAAAGGTGTTTATCTTTTGAATCTTCATAAATGTAAAGTGTTTTTGTAAAATAGAACAACTTGTTTTACATGTTTAAGATTAAGGTCAATGAATAAAATTCAACATTATTTAAAATTAGTACTAATAAACTTCAAGAAACTTGCATTAGAAATTATGTTAATTAGTTTTTTTGATTAGTGGTGCTTTGAATATAACATTAATGTTGATTGACATGGAATTATTAAGACAGTAGCAAAATCAGGATTTCTAATCTTCTCATTATTGTTAGTGATAATCGGATAAAAGTTAGAAGATGAGCTAACATTAAGGATTAAACTTACAGCATTTTCTACTTCATTTATTTATGGAGTTGCAATTATAATAGTTGAGACATTTATCAATCTGATGATAGAAGATAGTCCATAACATATAATGGAGCAACTGAACTTTTAATTAGCATGTTCTTATTGTACTTCATAATTATATTTATAATGAAAAAGAATAGGTAGTGAAGAATAATATTAGAATACAAATAGCGATTAAAGATTAAATCAAGAATCATTAGCAAATACAATTGGAGTTTCTACGTAAACTATTAACTCTGTTGAAAAAAACAGATATGTGCCATCAACTATTCTCGCTTTGAAATTAGCTAAAATATTTGCTAAAAGTGTAAATGAATTGTAATTGTTTGAATTAGAAGACAAGGATTTAAACCTGAGTTCCAGAATTTGTTTAAAGATAAAGAGCTTATGTCGTGAATTCAGATGTTTGTAAATTTTAAGAAAGTCCGCTAAAATTTAAATTTAGTTTTTTTAGTTATAAAATATAAATGCAAAATATTTATATTTATATAGATAATAATGAAAGTGCTTGTTAACCACTCTAAATTACTTATCATGATCGTTATACATAATACAAAAGAGATAACATGATTCAAGCTAGAAAAAAAGCTTTATTTTTTGCTATTCTACTAATAACTCTGGGTAGTTGTAAAAATGCTGAAACAAACAATTCAGAGAGTTGCTATTTAAATTCCAATGTAAAAACCTTAGTTCACGACGGTCTCAATAGAGAGTATTTGTGTTATATACCTAGCTCATATGATGGGACATCCGCTGTTCCATTAATGTTAAATTTTCATGGATTTGGTGGTAGTGCAAGTGATTACATGCAAGAAGCAGATATGCGTTCCTTGGCAGAATCAGAAACTTTTATTTTGGTCTATCCACAAGGAAGTTGTTTAGATGGCTCTTCTCACTGGAATGCTTGTTCAAATGGAGGGGATAATAAAAGTGATGCTGATGATTTTGGTTTTATTGAATCAATAATTAATGAAATTTCATCGCAATATAACATAAACATGGAAAGAATTTATGCTGCTGGATATTCAAATGGAGGTATGATGGCATATGGGCTTGCGAATTACAAAAGTGACTTAATTGCTGCAGTAGCATCTGTTTCTGGTGCAATGTTAGATTGTACGGGAGCTACAAACCATCCTATGCCAGTAGTCCATCTTCACGGTACCTCCGACGCAGTTATACCCTACAATGGAGGTAATGGCTGGAATTCTGTACAAAGTACATTAGACTATTGGATAAATTTCAACAACACAAATATTAGCCCAACAATAACTGTTGATAATAGTGGAGGAATTACAATTGAGCATTATGTCTATGATCAGGGAGACGGCTTAGTTTCTGTTGAGCATTACAAATATATCGGAGGAGACCATGTTTGGTTTAATTCAACTTTTCAAGATCAAAACACATCTGCATTGGTTTGGAATTTCGTATCACGATATGACATAAATGGATTGAGATAAATAATAAAAGTACATCACAACGGCTAAATCAAATTAAGGTTGTGTATTTTCATTAAGTAGTTGAACGTTAATAGTTATTTAAGAAAGTGGACAGTGAAATGCTGAGAAAATCCGAACTAACTACAACCGAAACTCTCACAAACAATTTACATCATAATCACAAATGAACAAACCAAAAGCATTGTTTACTTTATTAATCGGAATTATCATTTGATCCTGTTCTTCACATGATAATTGCAATGAAATTTTAGAACCAAATGGAAGTGGATTTACCTTAAATTGTAATAGATATGAAACACCTTTTGGACGTTTGAATATTATCATCAATTGAATTTGAAACTGCATCATGTAAGTCATAATTTGTAAACGCTCCGAATTGTAGTGGAATAGCTTTCTATTATGAAAAACGGAATACTAATATAAACTTTGTTAATATTTGGTTGACATTTGGTTGATAATTCCTTCAGGTACTTATACTTTAAATTGTGATGTTGATATACAAAACGTTGCATTTTATATTGCAGATTGGAATCGTGTAATTCCTAATGAATCTTTAGTTACCTGTAAAAATACAGATAGTAGCTATTTCAGTTCTGAAGGATTATATGGTTCTGACTATTAGAACATTGTTTTAAATGTGTAAAAAAATAAAAGTATTTACACTTTTGACTATATTATGTTTTGTGACGGAAAATCTGTAAATGTTTTTTTTGAAGGCAAATTGGAAGTGGTTGACAGACGGGAATAGAAATAGAAACTGGTTGTAACAATGGCTTTAAATAACTGGCAGCTATTGCTTACTTCTGATAATCTATAAGTATTTTTTATTCGCTTTGTATTTACTCAATCAATTATCCCAAACATTCAAATTGTCATACACAAATATTTTAGTTCAGCTATTGATCTGTCTTAATTAAAGGCAATATAATTTGTAAAATACGTTTAGAGCAAATGATTATAATGTATAAAAAGTTACCCGATCAATGTAATTTTGGAAAGATAGAAATTCATTTTTCTAGAATTATTGAGTTCCTAAATGAGGCAATAGATAAATTGTAATTTCTTCCTACAGCAGAATTTGCATCATTTAATGTCCAAGATTATGGATTTAGTAATATGACTAAGGAATTATTCATTAATATTTATATATCTGCAATATGTTGTGGAAGTTAAGAAGAAAACCTACAGCCAACAATAGTTATAATTACTACGGCTAAATTCTTTATCCGATTTCATTGTAATTTTACTATCTTTCAGTTACGGTGTAAAGAGTCTTTCGGATTTTTCTAAAACAACATAGTTAAACCGTTGTCTAGCATTTTGACTTATCCTGAATAAAGACTACATAGTTTAAACATTATGCATAGAAAAATATCTAACTTAATCTTTAAATGCCAATGATATTACATATAATTCTTTTGGTAATATTTCTATCCTTTGCTTGCTGGTACGATGGCTGGTGGATTTCACCACTCACTAAAGAGGAGGGAAAAGTTTTATATAAAGCTTTGAGCGGAAAACGTGTAGAAGATCAGGCTAAATCTAGTGTTAATCCAAAATCTGTCGAAGTATTTACTAATACCGACAATGGAAAGCAATTTTACATGCTCAATCTTATTAAAGACAAAACTAAAAATCAAAAAAATGAGGATATTGGAGCATTTGAAAGTATAGACAAAAACTACGCTAAAGTCGTTTTCCCTCTTTTGTTTAGGCATGCTTGTCATCCAGTTCTAGTTTCAAAACCATTGAATACTTTTTCACAACCAGCAATTGAAGAAGAATGGAGCGCTATTTTCATCATAAGATATCGAAGCAGAAGAGATCTTTATAAAGTAGTTACTAACCCTGCATTTCAAAAAGCTTGGAAATTTAAATTATCAACTATTCAAAGCACAACCGTAATTCCATCTTTACCTGTATTACCTGGATTGAATTTGAAATGGATTTTGGGATTAGTGCTAATATTCATTGGATTAATTGGTACATAAACCGAATGTATTGAGTCCATAAAAATATTCTTATCATACCAAAAACAAACTTCAAACAGGATTGTAGACACGCAATATATCAATGGATAAGTGGTAATTATGACTGATTCGACTAAGTTCAAATCCATTTTTATTTTTAGCCATCGGTGTTTTGTTAATTATTAGTATTTTGAAGGTAACTGACGGTTCGGCTGAAAAGTTATGGGCAATTAGAAAGTTTTAAACCTAATTAATATGAAGATACGAGATAAAATACTTCCAAGAGAGGCGAATAATGATTATCAGGGTAGTAAAATAGCTTATTACACATTGATTCTTATCACAATAATATTTTTCGTTCGTTCGATGATACATTTTTTAGCACCCGATAGTGGAGTTCAGATGATTGCTACAATCGTTAAATTTGAGGGCAATCCAGACCCGAACAGAATCGTCTACATGTTTAGTTCACTAGGGGGCGCTATGCAACTAATTATGGTTATTGTATATGCAATAGTCCTTTTTTGTTATCGAAATCTAATTCCCTTGATGTTTGTTTTATTACTTATTGAAACGGTATTTAGAAAAATTGTAGTATTTATTCACCCTTTGACACCAAATTACTTTGAAAGTAATCCTCCAGGAACTTATGTAGATTTGCCTTTATTCATAATTTCTGCAATAATGATATATCTTTCAACAAGAACAATAAAAAAAGTTATAACTGAATAGGTTGAAAGTTAGACTTAATAATAATGATTAGCTAAAATGAATACTGAAAAAGTAAATAATGATGTTTATTAAATATAACCCCACTTCGGGATAGTAATATTTTTTAAATTATAGGTTAGCAATGAAGTATAGAAATAATACCAGAGGTGTCAAATGTTGAAATGTTATTAGGTTTTTTTTTCTTGTAAGTAAAAAAATAGTAAAAAGGAGTCTTTACATTGATAGCTCACTTATAAAGAAAATATCAAAGATTTATAGGGTAGTGAAAGTATTCAAGGAATAACAATAAAGAATTTGTTCAAAAATCAAATTGAAGGTCAACAAGAAAAGAATTATGACAGTACAATGATTGTAAAAAAGGTTTATCGTCTGCATAAAGTAATTTGAAACGGCTTTTGTGGGATAATTTTCTGTTAGGAGAACAGCGATAAATTTAGAACACCAAAAAGGGTTATTGAATGGAAAGGAACTTTATATTAAAAAATAAAACCTGATTTGATAAAAGAGCAAATGCGCTTATCAATATGAACCTTGACTAGATCGTAGAAAATAATCTTTTAAATTTATTCAATTAATTCATCATGAATTAAATCATCTTGTCTACGACTCCTTTCGAGAAAATGACCCTAATAAGAATTCCGAGTTAAGACAGACTATAGACGAGGGATTTGCCTGTTATTTTACTTGGGTATTTTTCGATGGACAAGTTTCAAAATATGAAACCGTTGAAAATATGACAGAAAATGATTGGAAGTGGTAGTTGGAATACGAAAAAAACAATTATTAACGGAGTTGAAACAATATTTTGATGATAAAAGTGGCCAAAAGCCACTATTGAGTAATGATAAAATAAAATGGTTTGAAGATGCATCAAAAGGTCTTAATTATTGGTGAGGCTTACAAGTAATTGAAAAATAAGTGGAGAAAAATGGGCTGAGTAGTCGGAGGTAGATTTGTGAGTTGAATGTTACAGATATAATTGAAAAGAGCTGCTCCGAAAAATATATTAATGATCTTCAATGAATATAACTAATAAAGGCTACTATTAATTCCTCCTTCTATGCTTTTTTTAATATTCTTAGGGATTTTCCGTTTGGTTTTTAATTGCTAGGTTTTGTGCTTAACTGCGTAATTGCTGCTGAAATAAGATGTTAACGAATATTTCAATTTTAGCAAGAAATTTATTAATCATGGTTTGAATAAAGGCATTATGATTTGAATGTAAATTATGGTCTTGAATAAAAACTTCAAAAATATTTTATTTACGACCTTTAAATCCAAACCTCCATCAATT
The DNA here is from genome assembly GCF_002813915.1 of Tenacibaculum sp. SZ-18. Lineage (NCBI taxonomy): Bacteria > Pseudomonadati > Bacteroidota > Flavobacteriia > Flavobacteriales > Flavobacteriaceae > Tenacibaculum > Tenacibaculum sp. SZ-18. The sequence goes on from NZ_CP019335.1 coordinate 248,894, forward strand.
CAAATAACGTTACATAAAGAAAGTTATCGGTACTCTTTTTGTATTCTACTTGAATTGTTGCAAATTAAGCTTTAAGAAATCGATCTAACAACTTTAATCCTGCTTCAGTATTCGGAATGTTTTTATGTAGTTCAATCAAATTGTGAAGTTATATGAAGAAAAATAACGTTTGCTAACATTTTGTATATTGCATTTGCAGCCATCGTCATATTAGTATAATTTCGAGGAGATCTTATTTACAATAAAATGATAGTTAAAGAATTAACACAAAAATCTGTATTCCAATCTGCTCACTTGTATAACGGAATTTATACTGAGTTTTTAATTCCAGTGAGATATAGTCCTTTGCAAAAAAAAGATGTATGTGGTTGTTGGTTGTTAGTTTTTAAAACAAAAGAAGTAATGAAAGTATGGCAAAATATTTACGAAACTTTTCAAAAATTTGTAACTGAAAATTCTTTATTATCAGAAGTAGTCGAGTTTGAGCCTTTTAAATGTTTAGATCCAAGTAGTATTATTATGAATAGAGGCTTCAATGAAGCATATACCACAGATTCCTACGCTTATTATCTAGAACATGGTGGGAGCCGACCAAATGAATGTATAAATAGAGATATATTTTTATTGAATCAAGCATTAGAGGAACTTCAACATCCTAAACTCGGATCACAAAATCGAGAACAAGTTATAAGTCGATTAATTACTAAAAATTTTATCGAAGGAAATTCCCAACTGAAATGGACAGATAAAGTACCATGGACATTATATATTCCTTCAATCTCCTATGAAGATATTGAGCAGTGGAAAAATAAGTAGACAATACAATCTAAACTACATTAAAACTTAGTTTAGCAAGAATATAATATGAAATTAAAAAAATAAAATGAAAAGATATTTACTGACAATTTTGGTCTTTGTGACATCCTGCGCCCCGACCAGCAAAAATTTTAAATCAACAGACTTTATATGGTTTAATTCTACTTTAAATGATGAGCTATTTGAAAAATCGTCGATGCATATACCTGTTAGATTCGAGAATGATTCAACAACTTATTATTTTCAATTTGATACTGGGGCAAATAAGTCTTTTTTATATACAGGACCAAAAAGTAATCCTGAGATTATAGACAGAATTAAAACAAATACGCAATTATCTACATCGATAGGCGATGTTGTATTACTCTCAATAAAATCCAATAATACATATGTAAAAGATGGTAAAACCTTTATTGGTACTATTGGTTCTGATATACTCCAAAATCAAATCCTTGAGATTGATTTAAAAAAACAAAAGTTAACTGTTTTGAGTGAGTATGATTTGCAAGAGTATCGCATCTATAAAATGAAACTTTCACGTGGACGTCCTGTTATCACAATCACTATTGATAAGAAAGACTATTCATTTCTTTATGATACAGGCTCAAGTTTGTTTGATTTATGGACTACCCAAAAACTTTGGTTAGAATGGAAAAGTGAATCGTTTGTAGCAGATGAATTTCCAATTAGTTCTTGGGGAAAAATAAATAAATCATACAGGTCATTATTGAAAAAAACTAATACTAATAATGACTTAATGAATCAAATGAAATACATTTGGTACAATGCTAATGATAATTTTGAAAAAACATTTGAAGATGCTGGTGTCAGTGGAATAATAGGTAACAGACCCTTTTTAGATAAGGTTTTATTATTAGATTTTAAAAGCAAACGAATAGGCATAAAAAAAGAATAATTAACTCAAAAAGTATATAATTATCGGCTTCTGATTTTTTTTATTTAGAATCACACACAAAATCTCAGACGATTTTAGAGATGCAAAAACTACTGCTTAAAAAAGATACCATCGAACGAATAGGTTTCTATGCCAATATTTTACACGCTGTTTTAGGTAAGTTGAGAAGCTTTCAAAAGAAGATAGTTTTCTTTTAGATTGTGAGTAGCAAAAATTCAAGCTTAGTATTAAAAATAACAATTTATATTTAATCTTTTCAATAGGCATTGTAATTCAAAAAGTAGAAGGTTTTTTAATGAAAGCAAAGGATTTTTCAGACTATAAATCCTTTGCTTACTTTACTGAGTTAAAAATAAAATGATTTAATTAGTAATTGGCACATCCAAGCTAAATATTAACTCCCTATTATTTTTAATATTATTATGAATTAATTTTTTAAAAAATTTTGGATCGAAACCTATTACATTACTTAATTCAGTATTATTAGATATATTCAACGTATCCATTTTTCTTATACCGTGACAGTCGAATTGAATAAAATCCAAGTTATTATCTGAAATGTCTACATTTTTCACACAATTTCTGTAATAAAGAGTATCAATTTTATTATTCGATAAATTAAGATTTAAAATTTTTTTAATTGGTGAATTAAAAATTATAAAACCACTTAATTTATTGTGGGATAAGTCTAAATGTTCTATTTCATTAGGAAGTTTTTCTAAGTCTAACTTATTAATGTTATTATACGATAGGTTAAGCCTTTTAATCTTCTTATACTCAGATAAATCTGGGATAGAATATAATTCTTTCCTAGATAAGTCTAAATATTCAATAACAGATTCATCTTTATTGTTTATTGTTTTTTTATTCTTTATAGTATTACATGAAAAAAAATAAATACTAATAAAAAGGATATATTGCTAATCTGTTTTTTCATATTTTTTGCCTTTTGAATTGATTATTTTTTAAGGTCTGCTTCGTTCGTTCCATTTCTTTTATTTCTCGTAATTTTGTTAGGAATCAACTCATATTTTACTTACAATTATTTGAATCAACATGGGTTGATTAATTTTTAAATTAGTGTAACTACAATATTTAGAATTGTTGTAAAGTGAAAAAACTCACTTAAGTCGTTCATAAAGCATATTACGGAATGTAAAATTTTAAACTCAAGTTTTAAATGATTTGATTACAAATCGAAAGAATAAAAATGAACAATAAATTATTTTTCCAATAAAGACTAAAAGTCCCAGTGGAGCTATATGTACTAAATGGGGATACCCTATAACATTAACTAAATTTATCGAATAAATTACTCTAATTCATTCTTGAATTGTACGATAAAGACAAAGAGATGATATTCTTTTTTTACTGTTACAATCATTTTTAGTTGTGTTTATCCAGTTTGTAGGCTGCAATCTATATCACTAAGTAAATTCTTATATTAATGGCAGTTATTTTATAATCTTCTTATGAAATAATGTTTGATTAGTCTTTGATGTTCCCTTTAATATATAAACACCATTTGTTAGGTTTGCCGTATTTACTTCAAATCTTCCATTATGATTATTAAATGATTTTTTGTAAACAATTGCTCCTGTAGTACAAATTATTTCGATATTCAACTCTTGCAAAAAAGTAGTTCTAACCTTTACCTCATTTTCAGCTGGAATTGGAAACACAATTGTTTCCATCGGAGTTTGTTCATCGTTAATGCTTGCGATATCTCCAGAAAAGTAGGCGATAGCTTTACCAAATGCATCTTTTCCTATTTGCTCCCCAATAACTCTCCCTCTAATATCATCGATAGGTGGATGAATACCTCCCCATATCCTAGATAAACTGGTCTGATCTGAAGCATCTTGATAAGTTGCCCATTGTAATACAAAACCTTCGGATGGTCCTTGTTCGAAAACTAAGAATGAATTCTTACTAGCATTAAAAGTTCCCATTCCACCGGGGAAAAACTTATCTCCAGTGATCAAGGTAAGTGACTCTGAAGCTGCTCTCGAAAAGGTTGAATGTCCTGAAAGATACCCTGCGAAAGGCGGTGTAACAAAAGTTGCTCTTTGATATGGCCACCAATGAGTTCCTAAAATCCAATCTACACCAGCAATGTCTGTTGCCGGATCATTAATAAAATCAGGACCTTTCCAAGCTCTTACCTTTATTTTACCGACATTTTCATCTTTAGCTCCAGCTAATGGATCACCTACTTCAATCAACTCTATTAAATTGTCTATTAAAGGCAATCCATGTGGGTCAAAACTAGGTAAGTTTGGGTTTGTACTCTGACCTTTAAACGCCATATATCTTATTGCAGAAATGGGTCTGGTGAAATCATAATAACCTTTAATTCCCCAAGTTGTTACAGCAGAATCGTGCATAGCGCCACCCAAAGCTAAGTAACTTTTTACATCCCATTCTAAATCACTAAGTACGATCCCCTGACCGTTAAATTGTTTCACTGTTTCAGGATGATCACTTACATAGTTCATAATAGTAAACCAATGACCTGGCGGAGTTTCGGAATCTGGTCCATCTGCCCAAAACTCCGCCAGAACTCTTCCATAATCACCACGTTTTACCATTTGAGGAGCATAAGGTTCATTGGTAAACGGATTTAAAGTATGTCCAGTTCCAATATCCCCTCCATCGTTAAAATTATAAAAGGCCCTGTATTCATCGAAAGTTTCTGGAAACTCTGAAATTTCTATATTTCCTAGAGCTCCTGGAGATATGTCTATCATTACATCATCTTCAGGATCTAAATGAGCAGACCATGCTATAACCATTGCCATATTCCATTTATAAGGATCATCAATACCGTTTGCAGTTGAGTTTTGAATATAAGTTGGTGGTCCAGGATCTTTATAAACATAACTGTCAAAACCATTATTTAGAATTTGTAAGTCAGAGTTTTTTAAAGCGAAAGGAATAACTTGTCCCCATTCAGGGCTTAGGAATTCTGGGATATTGGTGGGAGAAGTATTTCCACTTTGATCAACAAAATTATCAAAGGACAAAGGTTGCCATCGATTAGGATTATTTAAAACATTATTCTCATAAAGGTTTAAGATCAAAGGATCATTTTCGGGGGTGTAATATATGTTTTCATAATCGTTTGCTTCATTTGAACCGTCTGTTAGTCCGAAGGCAATAATTTCTTGGGCTAAGTAATTACCTAAAGCTGCATAAGAACCAGTATTGTAATCAACTTCGGTAAAGTTAGCGTCATATCCATAATTAGTAAATAACGCTCTAATGCTTGTCATTATATCTACCGAACCAGGTGACGATTTAAACCGATGTTCTATAATTCGAAACATAGCATAGCTTATAATTTCGTGTCGAGCAGCCTCTATATCAGTGGGAGTAGCAATTCCATTAAAATTAAAGGTATATCCACCAAATGTTTTGCCTAGAAAAACTGTTTCTGCGGTATTGTCGAATATTGCCCATGCATCATACATTGCCACAGAACAATGAAACAGATTTCTGGCGTGAACAGTAGGCCTAGCGAAATCATTTCTTATCGCATGTAACAATTCTTCGTTCCAATCCCTAGCAACTGAATTTTGAGCATTTATAACTCCAAAAACTATCGTTAGTACTACAATTAAAAAACCATTTTTTTTCATTCTTTTATCAATTTTTCACTAAAGTTAATTTTATCAGAAATCCATTTTTATGGCTGATAGTGTATGTGAAATTAAGAATATTAATTGTTTTTTAAGCATGTCAAATAGTTTTAATATTTAAAGATTCAAAAAAAGATCTTATTTATTGAGAAAAATACCTTTTAATGGTGTTTTTTTGAATTCTTGGCGATAAAAAGTTGAATTTAATTGTTTATTATGCTTAAATGGAAAGAAATAAAGAAAATAGAAGTGTTTTGATTAGGGCGATGTTTGGGGTAGTAATAAGGAAACTAATTATATCTATTACAAACTTTCATTTGTAGTTGTTTTTATGTTTATAATTTTTAAATAAAAATAAATCTTTACTAGTAGATTTCATCAGCAATTCGCATTAAGTTCATAACGATTTCCAACGTAAATATTAGTCAATTTTAAAGCAATTCAATCGATATTATATGTAATATTCTATAATGAGAGTTTATTAAAGAATATCGTTCTGCAACCGAAAGTTTCAATTACTCAATGGTAAATCTATAATTGTTGACTTTCTCTATCAAAGTATTCTTAGTTCATAAATTCAAGGTGTATTTTTTAAAAAGTGAGCTTTTGTCATTTTTTATTTGTTAAATCATTTTTTTACTTTTGAAAGATTACATATTTCTAGTTTATTTTAACAGTCTTGTTTGGATGTTTTTTGAATTTGTAGTTTTTATTTTTGCATCAATATTATCACTGAATGTACCTGTATTGTTTATTATTGCTATTGTTTCTAATTTTTCTTCAAGATATAAAAGAGAGAAAAGTTTACATATGGTTGTTGATTTTAGCAATCCTTTTAAGTAGTTCCATATTTTTTAGCCATACAGTATTCGATTTATTTCTATTAAATATTTCTATTAATATTACTGTTATGATAATAATGATCTCTATTTTATTTGTTTACGTTAAGTATAAAATGAGACTAAGTTTTTCACAAGCATTAGGTTTTGGGGATATATTATTTTTCTTAGTTTTTGTGTTTGGTTTCCCTGTAAAAACATTTTTATGGTTATTTGTTAGTTCCTTAGTTTTCTCTATGATTCTTTACTTTATAACCAAATCCAAAATGAAAGAGGAAACGGTTCCTTTAGCTGGGTTTCAAGCGCTGTTTTTATTCTTAATTTTATTTATAAATTTGATATTTAATATACACAGTTTATATGCTATTTAAATGAAAGAGAAAAATTATGATATTCCCACAGAGTTAGTTCAATTAATTCCTGCTGAGTTGGCCTACCAATATAGAATTGTTCCATTTGAAAATTCCAATGGAGTAATATTATTGTTGTCTGACAATGAGTTTTTGGAAGATTTGAAAAATGAATTAGAAATCGTAATAGGGACTTCTGTTCTTCTAAAAAAGGAAGAACCCGATCATATCAATAAGTATTTAATTACTAATTATAGAAAAAGAAATAAAAGTACCACTACATTAACTTATTCTGATGATTTTTTGTTGAATATAATCCATGAAGCCAAAGAAATAGGAAGTAGTGATATTCATTTTGAAGCTTTTGAAGAAACAAATAAGGTTAGATTCAGAATTGATGGAAAACTTATAGAGAAGTATTTAATCTCGCTGAGTGAGTATCCTAAAATTATTAACCGGTTGAAAATCATGTCGGGAATGGATATTTCGGAAAAACGGCTTCCTCAAGACGGAAGAATTAATATTTCAACATCTTATGAAGATTTTGATATCAGGGTTTCTTCTCTACCTACGTTGCATGGTGAAAAATTGGTGTTACGTATTTTATCTAAAAATAATGTTGCTATCCAGCTTGAAAAATTAGGATTCAGTGAAGAGGAAATTAAGATTTATAAAAATGCAGTGAAGAAGCCCAATGGAATCATTCTAATTTCTGGTCCAACTGGGTCAGGAAAAACGACTACGTTGTATGCAACTTTAAAAGAACTGAATAAAGAAGATACTAACATTTTAACCATTGAAGATCCGATTGAATATACTTTAGAAGGTGTGAACCAAGTTCAACTAAAGGAAGATATCGGATTAGATTTCGCCAGTACTTTAAGAACATTTTTACGCCAAGATCCTGATGTCATTATGGTTGGTGAAATACGGGACGTAGCAACGGCTAATATGGCGATTCGTGCTGCATTAACTGGGCACTTGGTTTTGTCTACGATTCATACGAATTCAGCTTGGGGAACAATTTCAAGATTAATAGATATGGGTGTTCCGTCATTTTTAATAGCTAGTACTTTAAATGTCAGCGTTGCACAACGATTAGTGCGTAAATTGTGTGATAATTGTAAAGTTGAAGTTACTACTGAAAGAGACGATATTCCTGAAGAATTATACCAAGAAGGATTAATAAAGACTCATTTCAAATCAGTGGGATGTGAAAGTTGCTATCAAACAGGGTATAAAGGTAGAAAAGCTATTTACGAAATTATTCCAGTAACAAAAACTATTGAGAAGGCAATTAAAAAGGAAGAATTAGAAATCGACGATTATTTAGTTGAGAATAATATTTATACTTTAAAAAGTAATGCAATTGAATTAGTTAAAAACGGAGTTACTTCAATCGATGAGGTATATTCTTTATTAATCTCTTAGTTATGAATAAACAAAGGAAAACATATATTTTATTAGTTGCTGTAATTATAATTTGGAGTATTGTTGGTTTTCAGTTTTTAGGGTATGTAGATTCTGAAAATGAATTACCAGAAGAAATTCCGTACGAAAAATTTGTTCCTAAGGAAGCAAAAGAAAAGGAATTATATACGGTCAGTACACATGAAAGAGATCCTTTTTTAGATAAATACTCAAGACCTAAAAAAGTAATTCGAAGAAAAGAGGTAGTTCCTAAAGAGCCTATTATTTTTCCTTCGATACTATTTAAAGGAATAATTAAGAATGGAGATAAAAAATTATTTATTATTGAGGTAGATGGCGTTCAGCAGGTTTTCAAAATAAATAAGGTAATAAATGAAGTTCAAGTTATTAGTGGTACTAGTAAAAAGATTGAAATAAAATATAAAGGAGAGATCCAAACGTTCTACAGATAAAGAACATGTTTAAGTATAATAAGAAAGTATCGGCTGGAGCATTACAATATGTGCTTGTTATCGGAATAATCATTCTGATAATTCTTCTTTCCTTCATTCAATTTATTAATCTTCAACAAAAATTAGAGAAAAAAAGAGATCATTACGGAAAAGCTATTTTAAACACAGCTAACGGATTCAAGTTTTTAAGTTTAAATTCTTTTGAAGATTTGTCTAAAACAATACAATTTTCTGATAATGCAAATGAAGAAACTACTTTTGTTGTTGCTAAGTGGGGAGTTTATGATTTGGTGAAAGTTACTTCGAAAGTAAAAAACGAAGAGTTTAGTAAGATTGCTTTGATGGGTAGCGTCAATAAAGAAAGAAAGTCTATTTATTTGGTGGAAAATAACACACCTCTCGTAATTGTAGGTAAGACTAGGATTATTGGAAATGCTTATTTGCCAAGGCGAGGTGTCAAAAGAGGAAATATATCAGGAGTATCCTATTATGGAGATGAGCTTGTTTATGGAGCAATTAGAACAAGTAGTTCTAATTTACCAGAAAATAGATTTGTAAAGCGTCTTTTCACAAATAATAATATTATAAGTGAATCAGATTCTGATGCTCTAGATATTAATATAAAAGATCAGGTTGTTAATTCATATATTAGTAAAACATTAGTTTACAAAGATTATTTACCAATTTTACTAGAAGGGGTTTCATTAAAAGGTAATATAATTATTCAGTCGTTTTCTAAAATAGTTGTGGCTGGTAATACATCTCTTGAAGATGTTATTTTGATTGCTCCAGAAATTGAGGTTAAATCGGGAACTAAAGGAAGTTTTCAAGCATTTGCTTCAAAAAGAATAATCATAGAAAAAAATGTGAAATTAACGTACCCATCATGTTTAGTGTTAAAATACGATTCAGATAGGATAGATAAAAAGGATGGAATTTTTATTGATAGTGGAACTTATGTAAGTGGAGGAGTCTATTTTTTACAGAAAGAATCTAATGAAAGGAATCTGGATCCTCAGATTAAGATTAATACAAGTTCTGTAATTACAGGAGAATTATATTGTCAGGGTAATACTGAAATATTAGGGACAGTCATAGGTGAATTATACACAAATAATTTCATCGCAAAACAAAACGGAAGAAGGTATATAAATCATATTTACAACGGGGTTATGAATGCTCGTGAGTTATCAGATAATTATATTGGTATCCTAGGTAATGATAATAGAAAAGGAGTGAGTAAATGGTTATATTAAAAAAAGTAAAAGCTTCTTCTTTAAATGAAGTACTAGTAGCAACTGTAATAATAATAACTGTTTTTGCTATTGCAATGAGTGTTTTAGTGAACTTGATGAAAACTTTAAATCTTAAAAATAATTCAGATCAAAGAGTAGTGTTAAATGAATTAATTTACATGTATCAAAATGATCAACTAAAAACTCCTTATTATGTAAATAATAGTAAGTATAATATCAGTGTTGTTGAAGAAATAGATAAAGCTGTAAATTGGATTACTTTTGAAGTAACTACAAAGAGAAATAATAAAAGTTTGGTAAAAAAAATAATTCGTGAAAAGTAAATTAAAAGCATTTACATTAACTGAATTAATTGTTGTAATGATAATTTCTACTATTGTTATTTCTTTGAGTTATATGGCTTTTTCAATGGTTAGAAAACAAGTAAATAATATTCAAAATCGACTAACGTTAAAAGAGGAGTTGTTAAGCCTAGAAAAAGTATTAAATAGAGATTTAAATACATTTGGAATTGCAGATTACAAAAATCAAATTTTGAAACTAAAAAACCCATTAGATTCTATTTTTTACAAAATTGATAATAAGCAGGTTTTAAGAAATAAAGATACATTTAAGGTAGTTGTGAATGAATTTACGGTTTTTTTGAACGGTCAAAAAGTGAAAAGTGGTAAGATAGATGCTTTACGGTTTTCATCAGAAAATATAAATAATAGAGAGGTATTTATTTACACTATTAAAGATGCTGCATCTTATCTAAACAATTAACTATGGGATTTGAAATTAAGAAGGTTAAAAAAGCTAAAAGAAATGATGGCTTTGATATAGATGCGCTATTGAAGAAAGAAATCAATTTATTTGGTTCACCTTATTCAGATAAAAAGAAAGAGGCTTTTTATACAGAACTTTTCGTACTACTTCAAGCAGGTTTGGAATTAAAAGATGCTGTTGAGCTAATTTCTAAGGAGCAAAAAAAGGAAAATGATCAAAAAATTTTCGAAAATGTCATTGAAGAATTAATTTCAGGAAAAAACTTTTCAGAGGCATTGCATCATCAAAAGGTTTTTACGGATTATGAATTTTATTCTGTACAGATAGGAGAGCGTACAGGTACCTTAAACGCTGTAATTGAGGAGTTGAGTAATTTTTACAAACGTAAGAATGATCAAAGAAGAACTATTGTTGGAGCTTTATCTTATCCGATAGTTATTTTACTAACTGCTATCATAGCAATAGTTTTTATGATGCAATTTGTTGTTCCTATGTTTGCCGAAATATTTAAGCAAAATAAAGTTGAGCTTCCTTGGATTACAAGTAAAATTATAAATGCGTCCAATTTTTTCAGAGACTATTATTGGATTTTTATCTTAATTTTTAGTGTTTCTTTAATTTCAAAAAGATTAGTTAAAGATAAAATATGGTATAAAAAGTATTCTTCATCTTTTTTACTTAAAATCCCATTTGTTGGAGAATTTATTAGAAAAATAAAAATAGCCCAGTTCACTCAGGCTATTTCTTTATTAATTGGTGCAAAAGTCCCGCTTTTAAGTGGAATACAATTAACACAAAAGATGATTACATTTTATCCTTTACAAAACGCTTTAAAACGGATTGAGTCAGACATACTTTTAGGTAAGTCTTTATCGGAAAGCATAGCAAAGCATAACGTTTTTGATTCTAAGATGAGTTCTCTTATTAAAGTTGCTGAAGAAACAAATCAAAACGAAGTTATTTTTCAACGTTTAACAGAACAATATAACAAAGAAATAGAGTACAGGTCAAAAATGCTCAGTTCCGTAATAGAGCCAGTTATGATATTGTTTCTAGGAGCTGTCGTAGCTACAATATTGGTTGCGATGTATATTCCGATGTTTAATTTAAGTACCGTAATAGGATAGTTAGTCTTTAGTTACTTCTTTTAAGTTTTTTTCTTGATCAATTTCCCAAACATTTAGTGTTCCATCTCCATCAAAATCAGTATTAGCAATTGCTCGAGCTTTAAAAGTACTGTTTGATGCTTCAGTTATTTCATAACTATAATATGCATCTTTTGCAGGAGGTTCAAAATCAATATCATTAAAGTTATTGGAATACTTAGAATTGGTGTAGAAATAACCTTCTTGTAGGCTGTGTAAATGGGTTAATTGTAATCTTGCTTCAGTAGCCTTGGCTTTTGTAACATTTTTCATAAGGTTAGGCATAGCAATTAATACTAAAATACCAATTATCACCATTACAACTAATAATTCTTGTAAATTAAAGGCGTCTACTTTTTTGTTTAATACTTTCAGTTTCATTTCAATATAATTATAATTTTCACTTACAAAATTAGAAAAAAGAATTTATTTTTTACTTTTACATCCGTTTTAAATTAATCAATTATGAAAAAGATGATAATAGTAATGTTCTTTGTAACGTTGCTTGTGGGGTGTGAAGCGATTTTCGTTGATAACATTTCGGATAAAAATGTTGAAATATTAGCACCTATAAATGGAACAGTAATGACTTCTGGAGACATTATCTTTTCTTGGAAATCACTTGAAGGTGCAGATCAATATAAAGTGAGAATTGCCACACCTAATTTTTTAAATGCGACTAAAATTTTAGCTGATACATTGGTAACAAAAACAACTTTTATGAACAATTTAGCAGCTGGAGACTATGAATGGGTAGTATTCGGTATTAATTCGGAGTACCAGTCGAAAGAAGAAATGTATAAGTTAACATTAAATTAATTGAAATTGAGAAAAGGTATAGTTTTGATAGTTGTACTATTTATGAGTACAGTTTTATTCGGTCAAACTAAAAATGAACGAATAGTACTATTAGAAAAGAAATTGGATAGTATAGCTACTTTCATTCCTGCTTTAAATGAAAAGGTTTCAAATATTGATACTGATAGTCTTAATATACGTACATTATTAAATCAAGTTACACGTGATCATAAAATAAACTTTTCGGATACTCCTCAGTTATCAAATATGAAGATCACTTATTATTTTGAGGAAGTAACTGTTAAGGACTTATTAATTCATATTTGTAATAAGTTCAATCTACAAATTAATATGGTGGGTAACATATTATCGTTGACAGATTATGAAGAGCCAGAGCAGCCAAAGATCGAAGAAGAATTATTTGTTCAGTATGATAAGGTGAATGATTTGTTTTCTGCGGAATTTAATGATGACGAATTATGGAAGGCCTTAAGAAGAATAACAGAAGTTACAGGTACAAATTTAATTCCAGATGAAACAGCGCGACAAAAAAAGATAACAGGATTTATTAAGGATAAACCTTTAAACGGCGCAATTGAAAAACTGGCCTTTGTTAATAATTTTGTTATAACCAAAACCAAGGACGATTATTACATTTTTCAATCAAAGGAAAACAATAATTCAGCCAATGGAGGAAGTGACATGAATAATAACTCAAGTCTAAGGGTTTTTAGATCCTCAAATTTCTCCTACACTGTTAAGGATTCAATAAATAAAATTTTAGAGGTAGATTTTAAAAATAAGGAAATTGGAACAATTATTAAAGAATTTAGTAAGGCTTTAAATATCGATTATTATACGACTACTGATTTTAAAGTAACGAATACGGTTACATTAAAAAGAAGAGAAATTTCTTTTGATGAGTTATTAACAAAAATATTACAGGACCAAGATAGTCTAACCTATAAGAAGGAAAACGGAGTTTATTATTTTTCTGAAGGTGATAAAAAGGCAGTAAAAACCTATGAGGTTATTCCTTTAATGCATCGATCAATTGAAATGATGACTACTCCATCTGGAATTAAACAAAACGATTATGATTATAGTTCTTTATTTGGAGGTTCTAATAACGGTAATATTGGCTCTACAGACGGCTCAATTCAAAATTTAAGTGGAAGTACTACTAATGGTTGGGGTAACGATAGAAATAAAGGAAGTACTGATTATCAAACAAATCCAACATATAAAACTGAAGAAGATAATCCTTTCGAAGGCTTAAAATCATTCAAAGATTTAATTCCGGAAGAATTTACAAATAAAGATACTAAGAATTTTGATATAAAAACAGATCCTGAGTTGAATAGCTTCATTGTTTCAGGAGATCCAGAAAAAATCAAAAGATTTAAAAAGTTTATTAAAGGAATTGATAAACCTATACCAGTTATCCTTATCGAGGTTATGATTATCGAAGTAAATAAAACAGCCACTGTAGATACAGGAGTAGAACTTGGCTTGGGGGATGCGCCTGTAGAGGATTCTGGTACTTTGTTTCCATCGGGAAATGTTACTTTAGGGGCTAATACAATTAATAATATTATTGGAGGTTTTAACGGTTTTGGATCAAAAAATATAGGAAAAGTAGTTCCAAACTTTTATGCAAAAATTCAAGCTTTGGAAACAAATGGAAATCTCAAAATTAGATCCACTCCTAAACTTTCAACACTTAACGGGCATAAAGCCGTTTTATCAAATGGTGAAAGAACTTATTATGCTGTAATCAGAAGAGATATTATTGGTTCTCAAAACCCACAAATTAGAGAGATTAAAAATTATGTTCCTATTGATGCGGATTTATCGATTTCAATAAGACCAATGATTGCTGGAGACGATCAAATTACCATGACTATTAATGTGCTACAATCAAATTTTGTAAATAGTCTCAATAATGACGACGAAGCCCCTCCTGGAATAAATTCAAGAGAGTTCAATTCTATCGTTCGGGTTAAAAATCAAGATATAGTTATTTTAGGAGGGCTCGAAGAAAACCTTAAAAGTGATTCAGGTTCTGGAGTACCTTTTCTAGCTAGAATACCTATTATAAAATGGTTTTTTAGTAAAAAAACAAGAGTCGATTCAAAGAAAAAACTTTCAGTGTTAATTAAACCAACAATTATACGTTAGAAATGAAAGACCGTTTATTATATGGAAATACTTACGGTGCGGTCGAACATTCTTTTGATAGTAACGGAAGAGAAGAATTTCATTTTTTACAATTACGTAAAATAAAGAATGAACTAACTGTAGAGGATTCAAAGAGTTTTTTGTCGATTGAGGATGTTATCAATTATCTTAAAAAAATCAGACAAGTTCATTTGGTTTTAGTAATTAATAATAACCAAGTATTATCAAAATCAATCCCGATTGTTGAGACGAAGAAAGATTTAGTATTCAAAAGTGCATATCCAACATTAGTAAGAAACGATTTTCATGCACAGGTAGCGTATTCAAAAAGTACATCGTTTATTTCAATCGCAAGGAACCAATATCTAAATCAAGTTGTTCAAGAGTATTCCTCTAAGGAAATAGATATTTTAGATGTCTTTTTAGGGAATCTATCTCTGTTAAATATTGGAGAATTAATTGAAGATGCAAATATTTATACTTCTAATGCCAAAATATTAATTGAAAACACATATATAGAAGAAATTGATGGGAGAAAGTTTCACAAGGAAGTTTATAACATAAATGGCTTAAAAATTCAAAATTCATACCTTTTATCGTTAGCAGCAATTGTTGGGTTTTACATAAAAGGCAATATTCATTTTTCAAATGAATACTTTAAAAGGTTTAAGGAAAAAAGAAAATTCAACATAGGCTATAAATTAGCCCTAGGAATTATCTTCTCTTTAGTACTCATTAACTTTCTGTATTTTAACAATTATAATAAAAAGGTAAATGATCTTCAACAAGAATTAGAGCTTAAAAAAGATGTAAAAGTCAAATTGAAGAAAATTTCAGTTACATTAGGTAAAAAAAGAAAGTTACTATCTGAGTTAGAAAATTCAAGTTTGATATCGGTGTCTAAATACACCGATCAAATAGTACAGAACATCCCTGAATCGGTTGTTTTAAAGGAGATAAATTATCAACCAATTAAAGGAACTTTAAGAAAAGGAAAAGAAGTGGTGTTTAAAGAAGGAGAAATTGAAGTAAAAGGAGTGTTAAATAATTATGATGAATTTACATCTTGGATAGATTCTATTGAGCAAAAAAAATGGATTAGTCAGTTACTTAAGTTGGCAACCGAAAAAGAGAAACGAAAAAAGGGATCTAGTTTTCATATTTTAATTCAACTAAAGTAATGGATTATAGGAGAAAGAATATCATCTTACTAGTAGGTTTTTTAATAATACTACCCTTATTGTATTATACTGCCTTTAAAAGTACGTTAGATTTAAAAAACCGATACCAAAAATTGGTAAAGGAAAAGATAGAGATTGACAATGTTACGTCAAAAATGTTCGCATATAATCAAGAAGGCAAATACATAGATTCTGTTTTGGCGAAAGAGAATATTTTTGTGGATAACTCTTTTCAACAAATTTTATTAAAAAAAATCAATTCTCATCAAGAATTATCAAAAATTCAAATTCTAGAGTTTAACAACCCAATAGAGGTTTTAGATAATTCTATCAAATCACATTTGTACCCGATTACGTTAAAGGGGGATTTTAATAATTTATTGCAGTTTTTAAACTTTTTTGAAAGAGAGAGTTTAGGAGAAATTAAGTCATATAAATTTTTGAAGAAAAAAAATTATGCTAGGCGAAAAGAGTATTTAGTTTTAGAAGTTATTTTAAAAAGAGTACTTTCTGATTAACCTTCCCCTCAATATTCAATATGATAACAATAAGTAAAAAAAGCTATAAAACTTTGGGTAACAATTTTTAAAAGTGACAACATATTAGTTAAATAACTAAAAGTATGTATATTTGCGCCGGAGAAATAATTGTTTAATTAAAAATTGCTAAAAAATCAATTAATCTTATGAAAAAATTATTGTTAAGCGTTGCTATAACGCTTGGATCTTTTATGGGTTATAGTCAACTCACAGGGTCAAATGGAAGTCCTATTGGAGGAGGAAGTACATCTTCTCAGGGTAATTTTTTACCTGAAGTAGTTCCGCCATCACCAGAAGCGGCGGCATTATCAAGATTTACTGAAGTGCCAGTATCTCATTACACGGGAATGGCAAATGTTTCAATTCCTATCCATACTATTTCGGTAAAAGGAATCCAAATTCCAATCAGTTTAAGTTATCATGGTCGTGGAGTTAAAGTTTCTGAGACAGCTCCAAGAACAGGAATGGGTTGGTCTCTAACGTATGGCGGTGATATTTCACGTCAAATTAGAGGGAAGGCTGATGAGTCAGGTTATTTAGGAAATGCTTCAGACTTTATGTCTGTTCCATTAAGCGAGGATGCCAGAGCTAATTTTTTCTCAAGAGAGACCCAAATAACAGATTATGATTATTATCCAGATCAATTTACTTTTAGTGGAGGAGGAACAAGTGGAAAGTTTGTTTTTGATTATGAAACTTTAGAGCCTGTTGTTCAAAGTTTTGGTGATGTAAAGATAATTTCAGAGCGAGAAGTTATTAATAGGATAAAGAAGCGAATAATTGGATTCAAAGTTATAGATGCATCGGGTAATACATTTTACTATGGGATTTCTAAAGATAGACAAAGAGAAGCAAGAGATTATCAACGCTCTTCAATAGGAGAATCAATATATTATAATGGAAATGTTGTTAGAGATGGTCATGGATCTGGTGAACAAAACTTCAGTTCTTGGAAGCTCATGGATATAGAAACTGCTTATGGAGAGATGATTAGCTACCACTATGAAGTAGAAAGTATACAGCGATACGATAAATCTTATGATAAACATTCCCCATATCCTGCATCAACTACTAATTTGGGAGATATGACGAATATTTTAACAATGAGTTCTAAAATAAATAGGATTGATGAGACGGTTTATCAATTAAGTAGAATAACCTATAACCAAGGAAGTATTGTTTTTACAAAAGAAACTAATTTAAGAGAAGATTATGAAGGGCACGCTCTTGATAAAATAACCGTTTACGATCAAAATAATAGAAAAATAAAGGCATTTGATTTAAATTATACATATACTACAAGTACTGATTATTCAAATGTATTAAGTCATATTACCAATTTAAATTTATTTGGGAAGTCGTTAAAACGTATGTTTTTAACCAGTATTGATGAAGAAGGTAGTTCGGAGGCGAAATTACCTCCATATGAATTTACATACAATTCTACTGTTTTACCTAGTCGTTTTTCAACTCGTCAAGATTATTGGGGATATTACAATGGGGCAGAGCGTAACGGTCCTTTTTTAAGAATGTTTGAGTATGGTACTTTCAAACCAGATAGAAGGGTTCATTTAGAAAACTCTAAAGCAGGTATTCTAGAGCAGATTAAGTATCCTACAGGAGGAATAACTAAGTTCACTTATGAACATAATACGGGAGCGTCACCTTCTTTTATTAACGAGGTAGTTACACCTGATATTAATCCAGAGTCTGAGGTAGGAGTAAAAATAGAATTAACAAAGAGTGATTTCATTGATAGTTCTACTGGAACTTATAAGGTATTAAATTATGATATTCCTGCAGGAGTTACTGCAACTTACAAACTAGAATGTTTTCATGTAAGAGAAGCTAACGGAGATCCAAATATTCCAGACTGTATTTTTCAAGTTCTGAAGGATGGTTATGAAATGGAAATAGGTAGAGAAGTTAGCTTTAGTACTTGCCGAGGAGGTGGAACAGTTAGTTTCAAGCCTTTAGTCCCAAGGCATCCTAATGTTCCAGTAGATTTACATTTAAATCCTGATTATGATTTCAAATTAACCATTACCTATGATCAACCCATACCTATGCTATACTCTGGTGGTAAAAGAATTAAAAAGATAGAGTATATTACTGAACATGATACAAGAATCAAAGAATTTGATTATAATAGAGGCGGAAATACTAGTGGTGTTGTAATAGGTTTACCTTCTTATTTGCTTATCGATAAGTATAAAAATAATAGTGCTTGTACTAATTTTATAATTGCTTATTTTGACCAGACAAGTGCTTTTAGTTCTTATCAGGCTAATACTATTGGTTATTCTTTTGTAACAGAATTTAATGGTACAAAAGATATAAATGAAGGTAAGACAGAATATTATTTTACAAATTTACCTGATGGAGGAGGAGATTATTATGAGTTTCCTTATCATCCCCCGACAGATAACGAATGGTTAAGAGGTAAAAACGTAAATACATTAACCTATAGTAATGTTCCTTCCAGAGGGTATGTTTTAGAAAAAGAAGTAATCACTAATTATTTGTATGGAGATCATTTTTATGGTTTTGACCTTGTTGGTGGTACTTTTACCTATCCTGATTTTAAATTTAATCCACCAGCAGAATATTTAGGTTGGACTGAAGAAAAGAGTTCCTTAGGAAAAGTTGGAGTCAATGAAAGTAGAACATTATTTAAGCTACCATTATTTATGAGGAAAAGGCCTGTTAATCCTCTTGACAGGTATACTTCAGGTTTGCGTGTATATTATTTAACAGGAGGAACAGTAGATTTGTATAGCACTACCGAACGCAATTATTTCGATGGCAAAGTATTGGAGAGTGAAACGAAGTATTTCTATGATTACCCTAGGCATTACCAGTTAAAGCGTACTGAAATGACTGATAGTAGAGGAGATGTCTATAAAACAGAGAACGGGTATAATTCATCTTTAATGGCTCAAAATAGAATGCAACCTGTAACTTCTACTTCTTATAAAAATGGCACCAAATTAGGTGTTCAACATTCGGAATATGGTCCTTTTAATGGAGTTTTATTACCATCTGTAATACAAACAAGTAAAGGAAACCAAGCCTTAGTAGAAGATAGAGCTATTTTTCATGATTATGATTATGGAAATCCAAAAGTAGTGAGTAAAAAAGATGGATCAATGATTTACTATGTTTGGGGGTATAATAAAACTCAACCAATTGCTAAAATTGAGGGATTACAGATGACTTCAGTTTATCAGCCTGATAAAAAACGTTACTATGTGAGTTATAATTTCACTCCAGAACAAAACCAAGCAATTGTAAATGCAATTAATGCTTCTAATAATGATACAAATGAAGCTAAGGAGAATACTTTGCGTTCATATTTAACTGCCTTACGTAATGCTTTTGCTGCATCACAGGTTACAACTTTTACTTATGATCCATTGGTTGGAGTAACGAGTATAACCGATCCAAGAGGAGAGGTAATGTATTATGAGTACGATGAATTTAACAGATTAAAATTTGTTAAAAACACAGAGGAAGAGATTTTAAAAGAACACACGTACAACTATAAAAATTAAGAAAAAGATGAAAAAGTTAGTATTTATACTTTTAGTGTTGCCATTTGTGATGTACGCACAAAGCACTAATGAGAATCATGTAGTAACTAAGGTGTATAAGAAAGGAACTACAACACCTATTACAGGACATAATAAAGATGAAGTAATGACTAGCGTCCAGTATTTTGATGGACTAGGTCGTTTAAAACAAACTGTTGGCGTTAATGCGGGAGGAAATACAGTTTCTGAGAATACTATTCCAATTGATTGGACAGTAAATGCAACTGCTACTGATTTTTTTAACAGAAACGGAGCTTCAACTGAGAACAAAATTGTAAGCGGAACTACCCCATTTGGAGGTACAGATTTACTATGGGAATGTATACCAGATGCTGCTAGTGGAGCAGATGGAGGCTGGAATACAGATTTTTTTACGATTGATAATACCAAAACCTATCGTTATACAATTTGGGTTAAGAAAAATAAAACCGGATCAACATCTCATGGGAGAACATATCATGGAATTGGTTGGAATGATGTTAACAATTTAAGTGGAACAATTAATTCCAATCCTTATTTTATCGTTAATTTCTTACCAGAGGCAAACAAATGGTATTTATTAGTTGGTATTGTACATCCTCACACTTATAGAGGTTCAGATTCAGGAGTAAGTGGTGTATACGATACGAATGGAAATAAGGTTTTGGATGGAATAGAATTTAGATGGCGTTCAGATAAAACATCTACCAGATTAAGAAATTATTTGTATTACTGTACAGATGCCAGCGTTCGTCAATACTTTTGGAGTCCATTGTTTCAAGAGATGGATGGAGGAGAAATCCCGTTAGATGATGTGATTACTGAAAGTTCACCTGTAATTGCACAGGAGAATATCAAAGATATTGTCTCACATGTAGAGTACGATAATTTAGGCAGAATGACCAAAGAGTATTTACCACTTACTAATGGAAGTGGTGATGCGAACTTTCGTACGGGTGAAATGGGAATAGAAACGCAAAGATATTATGCAAATAAATATGCGAAAGACTTTGCTGGAGTAACTCTACCATCTCAAGTAAATGCATATTCAGAAAAAGCATATGATTACTCTCCGTTAAATAGAGTTACACAACAAGCTGCTCCAGGAACCGATTGGAAATTAGGAAACGGACATGAGATTAAGTTTGATTATGATGTAAATTCTACTGGAGAAGTTAAAGTTTATTCTGTAACAACAACTTTTGCTAATAATACCTATACACCAACCTTACAAGGTGGAACTGCTTCTTATGGAGAAGGAGAATTGTCAAAAACCGTTACGAAAGATGAGAATTGGAAGTCGGATCAGACACACATCAAAGACCATACTACAGAAGAGTTTAAAAACAAAAGTGGACAGGTAGTTTTAAAACGCACGTATAACCAAAATCAAAAACACGATACGTATTATGTATATGATGACTTTGGGAATTTAACCTATGTAATTCCTCCAAAGGCAGAAGGAACAGTTGCAAAACCAACTTCAACACAATTAAGTGAATTATGTTATCAATATGTCTATGACTATAGAAACCGTTTGGTTGAAAAGAAAATACCAGGCAAAGGATGGGAATATATCGTATATGATAAATTAGATCGTCCTGTATTAACTC
This sequence comes from Tenacibaculum sp. SZ-18, assembly GCF_002813915.1. Classification (NCBI taxonomy): domain Bacteria; kingdom Pseudomonadati; phylum Bacteroidota; class Flavobacteriia; order Flavobacteriales; family Flavobacteriaceae; genus Tenacibaculum; species Tenacibaculum sp. SZ-18. The sequence continues at coordinate 270,392 of NZ_CP019335.1, forward strand.
AAGATGCTAATCAACATGTTAAAACAAATTCAAATGGTCAATTAGATAGAGAGTTGTTATTTACAAAGTATGATCAGTTAGGAAGAGTTGTATATACAGGAATTACGAAGAACCTTTCTTCGAGAACAACTTTGCAAAATACGGCTAACACAGGAGATTATGAGCAATACGAAAACAGAACAACAGGTAAGCAAAACTACGGAGGAGTCGATATTTATTATTCAAAATCAGCAATTCCGAGAGTTGTTAGTGAAGTTTATACGATTAACTATTATGATACCTATATAAATTTACCGACTGATTTCGTAGCTCCTAAAAAAGTCTATAGTGATACTGACAATGTTACCACCAATACGAAAGGATTAGCAACAGTTTCAAAAGTAAAAGTTTTAGGAACTAGTAGTTGGATTACCACAGCTACGTATTACGACAAAAAAGCACGACCTATTTATGTATATAGTAAAAACGATTATTTACAAACCACAGATATTGTAGAAAGTAAATTAGATGATTTTACAGGAAAAGTGTTAGAAACAAAAACCACACACACAAAAGCGGGTAAAGACCCTATTGTAACCATTGATCGTTTTGAATACGACCATATGGATCGTTTAGTAAGTCAAAACCAACAAATAGATGATCAAATTTCTGAGCGTATCGTAAAGAACAATTACGATGATATGGGTCAGTTAGAAAGTAAAGTATTAGGAAACGGAACGAAAGCAGGATATAGATATAATATTGAGTCAGTTGTTTCGGTTTCTGATAATATCATTACAAAAGTTGGTGGAGGAAATACCTCATGGGATGGTGATATTTCTACTCAAGGAAGTATTAATGGAGATGGTTATGTTGAATTTATCTCAGAGACGAAAGGGAAATACTACATGGCAGGATTATCAAATAATAATAATACAGCATCATTTCAAAGTATAAAATTTGCTATTTATATAAATCACTCAGTTTATATCTACGAATCTGGAGCAAATAAAGGCATACGTTTAAGCTATAACGCAGGGGATATATTCAGAGTAGAACGTATAGGAAACACCATTCATTACAAAAAAAATGGAGAAACTTTTTATGTTTCAACAAAGAAGTCTACTGAAGAATTATTTGGAGATGTGAGTATGTATCACACAGGAGGTAAAATCAAAGATTTCAAAATCGTAGACAACAGTAAAGGATTACAAAAAGTTGATTACAACTACAATGTACGTGGATGGTTAACAAATATTAATGATGATGTTTCAAATGACAATGATTTGTTTAACTTTAGCATACAATACAACGACCCAAGTGTGGAGCTAAACAAGCGTTTATATAATGGTAATATTGCCCAAACCAGCTGGCAAACTCAAAATGTAGATAATACTAGAAAAACCTACAACTATACCTATGATGCTTTGAATCGTATTACAAATGCTTCAGGTGTTTCAACATCAAATTATGATGTAGGACATAACAATATTCCAATTTCATATGATAAGAATGGAAATATAATGCGATTATATAGATATGGTCATACAAATGCAGGAGCGACGACATTTGGAGGAATGGATAATTTATACTACACCTATGATAATGGAAATAAATTATTAAAAGTTACCGATATTGCTAATAAAACCTACGGTTTTAAAGATGGCGCAAACTCAGGTAACGATTATACCTACGATGCTAATGGAAATATGATATCCGATGCTAACAAAGGTATCACTAGTATTGAATACAATCATTTGAATTTACCAACAAAAGTTAGTATGGGAAGTATTGGTAAAACAGGTACAACACTTACGGGTACTATTGATTATGTTTACGATGCAAGTGGAGTAAAACTTTCTAAAACAGTAACAGAAGTAAGTAGTACAAGACCTCCAGCTATCATAACACAATACGCTGGTAATCACATTTACGAAAATGGAGATTTACAATTCTTTAACCACGCAGAAGGTTACATACAACCTGTCATTGCGAGCGGTAGCGCGGCAATCTCATCATTTGATTACGTTTACCAATACAAAGACCATTTAGGAAACATTCGTTTATCATATACCGATGTAAATGGTGATGGTGTAATTACAGCAAGTACTGAAATTATTGAAGAAAAGAATTACTATCCATTTGGACTGCAACATAAAGGATATAACAATACCGTAAACTCCATAGGAAACAGTACGGCGCAAAAGTTTGGGTATAATGGAGTTGAATATAATGAAAGTTTAGGGCTAAATCTTCATGAAATGGACGTGCGAATGTATGATCCTACAATTGGTAGATTTAATGGAATAGATCCTGTTACGCATCACTCTTTCGGAACAAGTGTAGCATTTGATAATAACCCTATATTTTGGGCTGATCCTAGTGGAGCTGATGCTACTACTGGTGGAGCTGATTGGTCTGGATTTGAGTTAGGCGCTGGTAGAGAATTTTATAGGAATAAGAATCAATCATCAAATTCTGAATCAAGTGAATCACCAGATGACACTTATAAAGTTTCGAAAGATGGTAAAATTACAAAAGTTGATGATAAAAAGTATTTTGATAAAAATGGGAAAGAAGTTGATAAGCTTATATCAGAAAAAACAAAAAAAGAGAAATTTGTTGATAAAGGAATTTTAAATCATGTAGACGAAGATACTTCTTATACAAAGGGAAATCCTTTATATCAATACTTTTATGCACCAAATTCTAGTAAAACAAAGCTATTATATAATTGGTTAGTATATAATACTAATGTTGAGTTTTCTTTACTTACTTATCCAAATCATGCTTATATTTCAACTTCCTTTTCTGTAGATAGTGAAGCAGGTGGGTTAGATATACTTAGAGAAACTATATTGGAAGGAGTTTTTAAGAAGTTCTCATTTACTCACAGTCATCCTTCAGGTAATAGTACTCCATCAGGCTATTCTATTTTTCATTCAAAAGACGGTGATAAGAAAGTAGCTCTTTATTACAAGGAAAAGTTCCCAGGAATTAAGATAGATTGGTATATAAAAACAGCTGGAAGGTTGAAATTAACAAAATATAATTATAAAAAAGTTTTAGATTAAATATGAAAAAGTATCTTTTGGTAATATTAAGCACAATTGTTATATGCTGTAAATCACAAAATCAGAATTACAGTTACGAAGAATTTTTAGGATTAAGTTCAACACATGAAATTAATAATGATAAATTAATAGATGCTCTAAATGAATTAATTATTGATAATAATTTGTTTGGAGAATTTAAAAGTAAAGTTCTAGTATTAAATGTTGAAAAACAATTATCAAAAAATAAAATTTGCATAACTATAACAGACTATAAAGTTTTCAAAAATCATAGACCTGAACTTTTCGAGAAACTAAAAGGATATACAACCTATAATAAAATTCCTGTTTTATTGTATGGTAAAATAGATCATTCTTTTTTTAAGAAAACTGATCATCATTTCTATGATGTTACAGGTAAATTACCGTCTTACAATTTAGACAATCCTCCTATCATTTATGATCCAAAAATTATTTGTTTTGAAATTGACAATTAAGACCCGATAGCTCGGATTTGTAATCCGAGATTTAAATAAGAATTAAGCCACGTTATTTTTTGAGTAACGTGGTTATTTTGCGAAGTACAAATTATGCTATTAAAAAAATAAGAACTAATTTACAAAAAGCAAATTCATTTTAGATTTCAACATTATTTTCGACATTTCAGCCTTTTCAATAATCTTTATGTAGTAGGTAAGATTTAGAGTTTTTACATTAAGTTACATTATACTTCATATTAGATTTTTCAAAATGTTATTCTATAAATTTATCGATGAATATCTTGGTTAGTACTAGTAAATAGTTTTTTCTCTTTATTAAATTTACTTTGAGGTACTAGTTTAGAAAAATACTATGAATGTTATAAAAATAACTAGTGATAAAAATATTAGTTTATGATCTCGATTATTATGACTAATTTTAAATAAAAGATAATTACATGAAAACATTAATTTCATCATTTTTACTTGTAGTAGGGCTTCTTATATCATGCAATTCGTCTTACACAACTGAGTATATTTTGGTTACCTCCAAAGAAGGAAAATGCGTTAATACTAATCAACAGTGTTACTACATTAAAACAAAAAATAAGGAAGATTGGAAAGTCTATGATGGTCAAATAGATGGCTTCACATTAGAAGATGGATACAATTATGAGTTGAAAGTTCAGAAAAGTAAAGTCAAATCATCAAATAAAAATGATACTAAGGTACAATATAAGTTAGTCAAAATTTTAAGCCAATCAAAAAATGAACAAAAAGGGCTTTCAATATATAACAACTGGATCATCTCTAATTTTGGTGGCGAATCAACGTTTAATTCATCGATCATTAAAACCTCTCAAATAACATTAGTTAAAGGAGCTAGTAGATTTAATGGGAATGGTGGCTGTAATAAAATTTCAGGTAAAATTTCAATATCGGGGGATACAATTAATTTTTCAGATATTATGTCAACACGCATGATATGTAAAAACTCCAAACAAGAAAATCTTTTTATGACTGCGTTGCAGAATGCAACAAGCTATAAAATTATTGGTTGTGAACTTTTCCTATATGCGAAAGATACAACTCTGTTAGTCTTGGAAAGTTGCAGGTAATTTATGTTTTAATAGTTGTTATAAGGAAAAATTAAATTCTCTACCAAACTATTTTAGAGCTTTTATATTGTTGTTTAGTGTATGTATACTTTTACTATGAATATTGAAACGTGAATACAAGTGGTATATGTTAGAAACGATTACAAAGTTGTGTACAATATTCAACAATATCCTACATATGTTAGAATAAGATATGTTATTACTTTTTGGTTATTGTAACGATTAATTCTATTGTCATTTATTCTATTGTTTTAGATACAGCAGTTATATATGTGAAGTATTTGTTGGCAATACCTTGAACAAGCAACAGTAATTTTATTTTCTACTACTATTTTTAGTTCTAATGTGTGTTCGCAATGCTGAATAGTAATAGCGCCATTAGGACAAAATATAATTAGTTTATTTTTTAAGTCTTCTTGAAGAAAAAGATCGAAATAGGCACTAGTCCAGTTAATCAATTTTGAAAAATCGTGATTCTGCACATTTGAAAGTACATGTTTTTCTTGATGTATTTTTTTGGAAACCAAGGCCATTTGTTTTTTTAAACTTTGAAAAATATTTTTCTCTTAAACAGAATATAGCTAAGTAAAATGTAGCTTAACAATACCGTTAATGCATAGCATAGAGAAGCAAGGTTATTGTTATTAATAATGCTATTATAGAAGTTGCTATATAAAAAGCTATGAACATTTTCCCCATTATTAATCGTCACTAAGTAGAACACTTTAGAAATGAAAGACGATAAAAAATAAATACCAATAGCGTTCATTCCTACATAAGTAAATAGGTTCACATAGGATGTTTGTTTAATATCACATAAATAGTAAAAAACCAGTACAAATAATGAAGCCCATCCTGCAGTAACTAAAACAAAACTACTTGTCCATAAAGATTTGTTGATCGGGAAAAAGCTGTTCCAGATATATCCCAAAGCTAAAAAGGAAAGACTATAAATACATAATAGTTTAAGTAACTTCTGTTTGTTATGTATCTTAAGAACTTCTCCGATAAATATTCCCGCTAAACAGCTCACAATTGTTGGAATTGTACTTAAAATTCCTTCCGGATCATAGTCTGGTTTCCATAAATGATTCCCAAGTAATTTTACATCAATATAATTAGCCCAGTTATTGGGAACTCTATCAAAACTCGGAAGTAAGCCATTAGGTAGTGGAATTACTCCTAATAAAACATTGTAAGTAACTAGTATTAATACTGAAATTAGAAGTAATGCTTTTTTACTACAATTGAGATACAATATGGAAGTAACAAAAAACACAATTCCTATGCGTTGTAATACACCTAATATTCTAAGGGTTGAATAGCTACTTAAAAAAGGATAACTAGTTATAAACCAGTTTAAGAATAATCCGAGTCCAAATAATTTTAAACTTCGTGTGAGAATTTTCCGATAAATTACTTTAGAGGGTTTTGTATCGTTGTAAGCTAGTGATATAGAAATACCAACAATAAAAATGAAAAAAGGAAATATTAAATCAGTAGGAGTCAATCCATGCCACTTTGCATGTAAAAGAGGTTCATAAACTGTAGACCAATCACCGGGGTTGTTCACTAATACCATGGCTGCAACAGTGAATCCTCTAAAAACATCTATGGATTGTATTCGTTTCATTTGAGTTTATTTATTACCTAATTTGTGTCCGTAAATAGCATAATATAAGATAATTAAATAACAAGGAATTAATATCCAATATCCATTAGTTGATGCTTCTGCCAATGCAGTAGCTTCATTCATACCACTCGAAATTAAATCTTCTTTAGTACTATCCACCAACCTTCCATATAACGGTGGAATAATTGCACCTCCAGCAATAGCCATTACCAACAAAGCAGAGGCTGTTTTTGTAAATTTCCCTAACCCTTTTAAAGATAAAGGCCAAATTGCTGGCCAAACCAAAGCATTTGCAATTCCTAATGCAGCTACAAATAAAATTGATGTAAAACCAGAAGTGTTTATAATGCAAATGGTGAAAATGACTCCAAGGATTGCACTTACTTTTAACGCTAATCCTTGACTAATATATTTTGGAATCAACAATGCTCCTAAACCGTAAGTTACAATCATAGCAGTAAGAGTAAATGTGGTGAAAAACTTGGCTTCTGTCACAGAAATACCTAAAGAAATCCCATAAGCGATAATGGTATCACCAGCTATTACTTCAGCTCCAACATAAACAAATAAAGCTAAGACACCTATCCATAGATGCGGAAATTGAAAAATAGAAGTTTTATTATTAGTATTTGTAGTTGTATCACCTGCATTTTCTGCGGTATCAATATTTGGTAAAGGACTCCACCGAATTAGAATTCCAAGAATAAATAAAATAATAGCCATAACTATATATGGCATAATAATATTACCTGCCATTACATTTAACAACTCTGTTTTTTCAGCATTACTTACAACGGATAACTTTTCTACAACACCGTCAATTTCAGATAAGAGCAAAGAACCAAATAGCAATGAACCAAGAGCTCCAGCAACCTTGTTTGAAATTCCCATGATAGCAATGCGTTTCGCACCACTTTCAATAGGACCTAAAATAGTTACATATGGGTTTGCAGCAGTTTGTAAAATTGCCATTCCCGTACCTTGAATAAAAATCCCCAGAAGAAATAACCAATACGTTCTAGTATTCGCAGCTGGAATAAACAATAAAGCGCCTACAGCCATAATAATTAACCCGACAGACATACTCTTTTTGTATCCTGTTTTTTTAATTAAAAACGATGCAGGTAAAGCCATTACAACAAATGAGATATAACTGGCGGAAGCCACCAAGTATGATTGAGCTTCTGTAAGTTCGTTTATAGTTTTCATAAACGGAATTAATGCTCCATTTATCCAAGTTACAAAACCGAATATGAAGAATAATCCAATAATAATTAAGATTGCTGTTCGATAGTTTTTATTCATCTAGATTTATCCTTTAGGGATATAATACTAGAAACTATCTTCTGAGAATTAAAAAAAAATCTACGTACGACATCATTTTAACGACCAAGAATATATTTTAAGCAATTATTCTCTATTTAAAATAACATCTCTCGTTAAACTGATATATTTTCTGCCAATAGTAATTTTTTTATTACCAATTTCAATAAGATTTCCTTCTACAGAATCTACTTTATCTAATGAAATTGTATAAGATCTATGAATGCGTATAAATTTTTTACTTGGCAATTCTTCCGTAATACTTGATAAAGATTTATGGACTAAAAAACTATTATCAATAGTAAAAACTTTTATATAGTCTTTTAAACTTTCTATATACAATATATCCTGATACCTTATTTTTACTAATTTTTTGTCTACTTTTAAAAAGATAAAGGTTTCGAGATCTGTTTGTGTTTTTTGAGCGTTTTGTCTTAAATAAATTTGTTGATTTAACTTATTGATTGATTTCATAAATCTGTTAAATGGAATGGGTTTAACTAAATAATCCAAAACATCCAATTCAAAACTATCCACAGCATATTCTCGGTAAGCAGTTGTGATAATAACATAGGATGAAATTGGAATACTTCGAAGAAAAGCCAATCCATTCATTTTAGACATATTAATATCTAAGAAAATAACATCTACTATATCGTTTTCTATAATGGGTAAAGCATCAACTGGATTATTAAATTTTCCAATTAGTGAGAAGTTTTTGAATTCTTTTAAATGGTTTTCAATAACCCTAATAGCCAAAGGTTCATCGTCAATTATAATACAGTTTAAATTCATTTTAATTTGTCCTTATTTAAAATAAGTAGCTCTACTTTAAATTTAGCCTTATCCTGCGTGATGTTTAAATCATAATTTTCTCCATACAATAATTCTAGCCTTCTTTTCACATTGTCGTTTCCAACACCATTTAATTTTTTTTCTGATTCGAAACTTACATAATTATTTTCTATAGAAAAAAAGATATCTCCATCTTTTTTCCTTTCTATAAAAATATGGATATAAAAATCATCATCTTTTTTACCATGCTTAAAGCTGTTTTCAATGAAAGATAAGAGTACTAAAGGAGGAATTGCTGCTTTTTCTAAATCTCCAGCTGTTTCAATTTTTAAATCAATATCATTAGAGCGACGTATTGTTTGTAAATCAACATAATTTTCAATAAGGTGAACTTCTTTTATAAGTTTTACTTTGTTTTCTTTTGCTTCATAAATTACATATTCCATAATGTTTGATAGCTTTAAAACAACTTCAGGAGCTTCGTCCGATTTATCTAATGTTAAAGAGTATAAACTGTTTAACGTATTAAAGAAAAAATGAGGTTGAATTTGCATCCGTAAAAACTTCAATTCTGTTTGTAAATTCACCTTTGATAATTCTTCAACATACTTTCTTTGATTGATCCAAACTACAGTTAATTTAATAGTAGTTACTAATGCAACAACATAAAGTTCACCAATAATTACTGCAACAATATGATTAAATGTGAATGCTTTTTGATTCCCAGAAGCCTCTGGCCATATGTTTTCGGTAACCAAAAAATAAATTAAACCAGTTCGAATTATATAGACTATTCCTAATGAAAGAAATAAACAAAGTATATAGGTTTTATATTGCTTCTTTACTAAAAACTTGGGGATAAAATAGTATATATTAGTATAAACTAAAGCAATGTGTATTGGGAATTCAACAAGGTTTGATTTCAGAGAATAATAGTAATCATTAAAATAACTTCCCCACCTAATTATGTTGAAAGTAAAGTAGCAAATCCAAAATAAAAAATGATATTTTAACGGAATTGATTTGTAGTTTTCTTTATTGAAATGTAAGCTCATTTAATTATGCTTGTTTGCAATTAATATTGATAAAATTATATCAATAATGTTGTTTTTTTTTGAAAAAATCAATTTATCTGACTTTATTATTTCTTATCCGTAAAATTATGTAGTTCATTCCTTTTTTGAAGTCATTCAGATATTTTTTTTTCGATAAAGAGGCTAATACCATAGTTTTATATCAACTATTTCAAATCTTTTTACATATGAAAAAAATACTATTACTGCTATGTTTTTCGTTGATGTCTTTTTGGGGGATAAATGCTCAAACTAAAATATCAGGTAAGGTAACATCTAAAATGGATGGTGAACCTTTACCAGGAGTAAACGTAGTAATTAAAGGAACAAATAAAGGTGTAGAAACAGATTTTGACGGACAATATTCAATCGAAGCAAAATCTGGAGATACTTTAGAATTTTCATTCATTGGAATGGAAACCTTTAGAGTTAAAGTTGGAAACAATAACATAATTAATGTAGAATTACAAGAAGGAAACGTACTTGACGAAGTTGTTGTAACTGCATTAGGAATTAAGAAAGAGAAAAAGGCTTTAACATATTCTGCACAAGAAGTTAGCGGAGATGAATTAACAAAAGTAAAGCAAACGAATCCTTTAAATAGTTTATCGGGTAAATCAGCTGGTATTACTATCAACAGAAGTTCGTCAGGATTAGGAGGAACAGCCAAAGTTGTTTTAAGAGGTAACGCTTCCACTTCCAATAATGATCCGCTTTATGTTATAGACGGAATTCCAATGTTAAATCAAGGGAATGGTTCTAATGGATCAGAACCTGGAACAGATATCTTTGGTAGCCAAACTGGTAATAGAGATGGAGGAGATGCAATGTCGTTGATTAATCCAGATGATATTCAATCTATAACAGTATTAAAAGGTTCTTCGGCTTCTGCATTATATGGTAGTCAAGGTGCAAATGGTGTAATATTAATTACAACTAAAAAGGGAAAAGAAGGGAAGTTGTCAGTGAATGTAAATTCTAGTATAACGATGGATGAAGTAATGTCTTTACCAAAGTTGCAGTCCGAGTATCAATCGGCTTCAGTTAATAATCCAATAGCTGAAAATGGTAGGGTTTCTGATCCAAAATCGTGGGGTAGTAGAGCTTCAGGTTTGTCGAATGATGCAGAAGGTTTTTTCAAAACAGGATATACTTCAATAAATGCTTTATCATTAACAGCTGGAAATGCAAAAGCACAAACTTATTTTTCATTTGCTAATACTTTAGGTTCTGGTGTGATTCCACAAAATAGATTAGTAAGAAATTCATTAACATTAAGAGAAACAGCAAAATTTTTGAATGATAAAATAGATGTTTCTGCTAGCGTTAATTTATCTGATCAATCTATATGGAATAGACCAACCAATGGTTTGTATTCTAATCCACTTACGGGAGTATATCTGCATCCAGTTGGTATTGATAGAAATATTTATAAGGACAAATACGAATATTTTGATACCTCAAGAAATATTTACGATCAGTTTGCATCTTCTTTTGATGAGAATATTCAACAAAACCCATATTGGTTAATTAATAGAAATCCAAGTTATGATAAGGTACAACGAGTACTAGCAAACTTATCGCTAAAATATCAGATTACAGAGAATTTCTCATTACAAACTAGAGGAAGTTATGATAAAACATTCTTCACTTTTGATAAGCGTCAGTATGCGGGAACAGATCCAGTTAATTCAGGAGATAATGGTAGATATATTTTAGAAAAAACAGAGAACACACAACAATATATCGATCTTATTGCAAATTATTCACGTGATTTTGGTGAAGACATTAGTTTTACAGGATTATTAGGAACAAGTTTAACTAAGTTTAAAATTGGAGATAAATTATTCTTAGATTCAGGTAGAGATGGCAATGGACTTAATTTCCCGAATGTATTTACATTAGCTAATTTTCAAAACACAAATAACATAGCACAGTCAGTTGCCAATAGAGAAGTACAATCTATTTTTGGTTCAGCAAATATTGGCTACAAGAAAATGTTATATTTAGATGTAACAGGAAGAACAGATTGGTCTTCAACATTAGTAAATACTAATAGTACTTCTTTCTTTTATCCATCTGTTGGTTTAACAGGAATATTCTCAGAAATGTTCGAGTTACCAGAAGTTATCAATTTTGCAAAACTTAGAGTTTCTTATGCAGAAGTAGGTAAGGATATTCCAGTGTATGCAACCATTCCATTAAATTCTATAAATTCAACGAATAACGGTATCAGTAATGCTCCTTTTGCGCCAATCCCAGGGGAAACTTTAGAGCCAGAAAGACAAAAGTCTTTTGAAATTGGTGCTGAATTTAGATTATTCGATAATCGTTTAGGAGTTGAGTTTACGTATTATGATACTAAAACATTAAACCAGATTTTCTTTATACAAGCCGCACCAAATCCACAAGGATACACTCAAAATATTGTAAATGCAGGAGAAATTACAAATAAAGGTATAGAATTGGTTATTAATGGAAAACCTATTGTAACGGATAACTTTACTTGGAACTCTACTTTAAATTTTGCCCAAAATGAAAATAAGGTAGTATCAGTACATCCTTCATTACAAAACGGGGAAGCAATTATAACAGGTAGAGGTGTAAATGGCTATGAATTTTCTTTAATAGAAGGAGAAGATTTTGGAAGTATTAAAGCCAGATCTTTAGTGAGAGACGAAAATGGAGTTCCAGTAGTTAATAGCTCAGGAACACTTCAGTCAACCGATTTCACAACAGTGGCTCACGCTCAACCTGATTTTACCTTAGGGTGGAATAACTCTTTTACCTTTAAAGACTTTTCATTTTCATTTTTGATTGATGGTAAGTTTGGAGGAAATGTTGTGAGTGTTACTGAAGCAGTAAATGATAAATATGGGGTTTCTCAAGCTACTGCAGATGCCAGAAACACAAATGGAGGACAAATAAATGTTGTGGATGAAAACGGAGTTGCTTCACAAATTACTGCGCAAGAATACTATAATGCAATTGGAGGTCGCGACGGAATGTTAGGAGAATATGTATATGATGCAACTAATGTGAGTTTAAGAGAATTATCTATAGGATATAAATTACCAATCAAATCTGATTTCTTCGAAAGTATTAGATTATCATTAATAGCAAATAATTTGTTTTTCTTATATAAAGAAGCTCCTTTTGATCCTAATATCACTGCAAGTACTGGTTTAGGACTTCAGGGTGTAGATATCTTTAATCAGCCGTCAACAAGAAGTTTAGGCTTAAATGTTAATATTAATTTTTAAACAAAATGAAGAATAATATAAAATATATAAAGCTTTTTATAATTGTAATTATTTTCAACGCTTGTACGGGTGACTTTGAAAATATAAATACAAACCCTAATGGTATTTCTCAAGAGAGTTTAACCCAATTAAATAACCATATTGGATCAAGGTTTACTCCAATTTTTGCAAATATTATACGAAATGAACCAGCTTGGAATTATCAATTACAGCATGGTTTAAATGGAGATGTGTTTTCAGGCTACATGACAAGTCCAACTCCATTTGCAGGAAATATAAACAATCAAACCTACGCCTTGGTTGATGGCTGGAACGCTTTTGTTTGGATTGATGCTTACGATGGAAGTGGAGGAAACGGTGTTATGCCTTTTGTTCGAGAAATTAAGAATCAAGTTGCAATATCTAATTCTGATGGCGGAGAAAAATTTGTGTACTTAGCAAATATTATGAGAGTAATGGCAATGCATAGAGTAGCAGATGTATTTGGTCCAATTCGTTATTCTCAGTTTGATGATTTTGATACTACTGGTAAATATGATAGTCAAGAAATTGCGTACAAAGCCTTTTTTGAGGATTTAGATGAGGCAATAGATGGCTTAAAAGAGTTCGAAGGAAATGAGCAGTTTATTCCTTTTGATCAATCTCAATTAGGTGGAGATATCGCTTCATGGAGAGCTTTTGCAAACAGTTTACGATTAAGATTAGCTATTCGTGTTTCGAATGTCGATGGAAACCTTGCAAAAACAGAAGGTGAAAAAGCGTTAACAAGTGATGCAGGTTTTTTATCATCAGATATGGTTATTAATACTCCAGGATTTAGACATCCAATTGCAACCATTAGTGGAACGTGGAATGATATCTGTATGAGTGCAGAAATGGAAGTTATTCTCAAAGGTTTTAATGATGGAAGAGCTGAGAGATACTTTAATGTGCCAGCTGATGCAAGTTTAGGTGACTATAAAGGAATAAGACAGGGAATTGATATTACATCAAAATCCCAATATGCAAGCCATTCTTTGATAGGAGCCGTAGTTGATACGGAAACAAAAACCTGGATGACGGTTGCTGAAATTTATTTCTTGAAGGCTGAAGCTGGACTTAGAAATTGGGCTGGAGCAGGAGATGTTAAGTCAAATTATGATGATGGAATTAGAGCTTCATTCAATCAGCATGGTATTGCCAATGCGGAAACATATTTAACTGATAATACGAGTACACCTAACAATTTTGTTGATGCTATTGATTCAAATAATAACATTAACTATGGTAGTGATGTGAAAATAGCATTTGATAATTCTGCTACAAATGAATACAAGTTAGAGCAAATTATTACACAAAAATGGATAGCAATGTTTCCTGATGGTCAAGAAGCATGGAGTGAATTTAGGAGAACAGGATACCCAAGAATTTTTCCAGTTGTATTAAACAACAGTGGAGGAAATATAGATACCAATATCCAAATTAGAAGAATCAACTTCGTGAATTCTGAAGTGAACACAAATTTAGAAAATGTAGAGGAAGCACGAACTTTCTTAAAGGGTTCGGATAATGGAGGAACTAGGTTATGGTGGGATACTGGGAGTAATAATTTTTAATAATTAATAATTTTTTCCATTATACTTTTGTATCACAGGTAAGAACAAGAGTTTTTGTTCTTACCTGTTTTTTATTAGAGATAATATGTTGTTTGTCGAAAAAATTGAACTAAGCATATTCCATTAAATAATTTTATCAAAAAAATATTCGTAATGATTGTAAAAGCAAAAAAGAACAATACCAAAAGTTTATCCTTTAAGCCAGCAGGTCAATTCGAAGAAACTCGTTTTGAAAAAATTCATAATGTAATTTTTGATAACTCTGAAAAAGCATCGAAGGAAGTTGCTTTTGAAATAGCAGAATTAATTCAGCAAAAAGCAGCAGAAGGTGCTATGTGTGTTTTAGGACTAGCAACTGGTTCTTCTCCAATAAAAGTGTATGAAGAGTTAGTTCGCTTTCATAAGGAAGACAAGTTAAGTTTTTCAAATGTGATTACTTTTAATTTAGATGAATATTTTCCAATGCAATCAGATGATTTACAAAGTTATTATCATTTTATGCATGAGCATTTATTCAATCATGTCGATATTCTTCCTGAAAATATTAATATTCCAGATGGTACAATTTCACCAGAAGATATTTACCAATATTGTATAGATTATGAATTAAAAATTAAATCGTTAGGTGGTTTAGATTTTCAATTATTAGGAATTGGAAGAACTGGTCATATTGGTTTTAATGAACCAGGTTCACACTACAACTCTGGAACAAGAGTGATTACATTAGATCATATCACAAGAGAAGATGCTGCTTCAGCTTTTTTAGGAATTGATAATGTTCCGAAAAAAGCAATCACTATGGGAATAAACACCATAAAAAACGCTAAAAGAATTGTTCTTCTAGCTTGGGGTTTGAATAAAGCAAAAGTTGTTCAAAAAACTATTGAAGGAGAGGTAACCTCTCAAATTCCAGCAACGTATTTACAAGAGCACAAAAACACAACATTTATTTTAGATGAAGAGGCAAGTGCCGAATTAATAAGAATAAAGACACCATGGTTAGTTACTTCTTGTGTTTGGACGGATGAGTTGAAGAAGAAGGCCGTCTTTTGGTTAAGTGAAAAGGTAAACAAACCAATTCTAAAACTTACGGATAAAGATTATAATGAATATGGAATGTCTGGATTGATAGCAAAAGAAGGAAGTGCTTACGATTTAAACATTGATATATTCAATAAATTACAACATACAATTACAGGTTGGCCTGGTGGCAAACCTAATGCTGATGATTCTAATAGACCTGAAAGAGCATTCCCCTCAAAAAAAAGAGTTATAATTTTCAGTCCTCATCCTGATGATGATGTAATTTCAATGGGAGGTACATTTGATCGATTAGTCCAACAAGGTCATGAGGTTCATATTGCATATCAAACATCAGGTAATATCGCTGTAACCGATGAAGATGCACGAAAGTTTGCTGAAACAGCTTTAACATTAACCTCCGATACAAATAAAATTCAAGATATTCTAAAAAACATTCAAAACAAAAAATTAAATGCTGTTGACTCTAAAGAGGTTAGGGCTTTAAAAGGAACAATTCGAAGAACAGAATCTTTAGCAGCTACAAGATATTTGGAAGTTCCAGATACGAATGTTCATTTTATGAATCTTCCTTTTTACGAAACAGGTACTGTTAAAAAGAATAATCTATCTGAAAAAGACATCGAAATCATGTGTAACTTAATTGATGAAATAAAACCTCATCAGATTTACGCAGCTGGTGATTTAGCTGATCCTCATGGAACACATAAAGTTTGTTTAGATGCCTTGTTTTTAGCATTGGAAAGAATGAAACACGACGAATCTGTCAAAGATTGTTGGGTTTGGTTGTATAGAGGTGCTTGGTTTGAATGGGATTCTCATGAAATTGATATGGCAGTTCCAATGAGTCCAGATCAAGTGATAAAAAAACGTAACGCTATTTTCTTTCATCAATCTCAAAAAGACAAAGTAATGTTTAGAGGTGATGATTCAAGAGAGTTTTGGGTAAGAGCTGAAGATAGAAACAGACTTACAGCAAAAAAATATCATCAATTAGGAATGGCAGATTATGCTGCTATTGAAGCATTTAAACGTTATTATTTTTAAGTAATGAAAGTATTTTCAATTTTATTAGTAGCTTTTTCTTCTTTTACTCTTTCTTTTAATTCATGTTTTTCTCAAGAATTATTAAATGAAAAGCTCGATTTAATGCCTTGGCCAAAGGAAATTACATCTAATGGAAGTATCACAAAGTTAGATGAGAATTTTACTATTAGCATCAATAACAAAGGAAGCAGGGTTTATAACGCTGCGACCAAATTTCTTAGAAATTTAGCTAATAAAACGGGTGTTTTTATCAACGAAGGATTTCCTTTTTATAATCGTGAAAATGCAACGTTAAGTTTAGTTTTTAAGGAGGTGGCAGATTTGTCTATAAATACTGACGAGTCTTATGAGTTAGTAGTAAAGAATAATAAAATTGAATTAACGGCAAAAACAGATGTTGGAATTGTTAGAGGATTGTCTACACTATTACAATTAATTAAAAGTGACGGGAGTAACTATAATTTTGAAGGGTTTTATGTAAAAGATGCTCCTCGATTTAAATGGCGAGGCCTTATGATTGATGTGTCTCGTCATTTTCAACCTGTCGATTTAATTAAGCGAAATTTAGATGCGATGGCTTATGTCAAAATGAATGTGTTTCATTGGCATTTGTCAGATGATCAAGGGTTTAGAATTGAGTCGAAACGCTATCCGAAGCTACATCAACAGGGTTCGGATGGAGTATATTATACACATGAACAAATTAAAGATGTAGTGGCCTACGCTAATAACTTAGGAATTCGAGTTATTCCAGAAATTGATGTTCCTGGTCATGCGGCGGCAATTTTAGCAGCCTATCCAGAATTAGGAAGTAATGATAATTACGATTATAAAATAGTAAGAGATTCCGGAGTTTTTGATCCCACATTAAATCCTACTAAACCCGAAGTATATACGTTTTTAGATAATTTATTTAAGGAAGTAACTCCTTTGTTTCCAGACGAATATTTTCATATCGGTGGGGATGAAAATGAAGGTAAGCATTGGGATTCGAATGTAGAAATTCAAAAATTTAAAAAGAAATATAGGTTAGATACTAATCATGACTTACAAACATATTTCAATATAAAGCTTGAGAAAATATTAAGGAAATACGGAAAAAAATTAGTTGGATGGGATGAAATAAGAACTCCAAGTATGCCTAAAAGTGCTATTATTCATTCTTGGAGAGGAAAGAATGAAGGTTTTGAAAATGGAACATTAATTCCCGCACTTAAGAACGGTTATCACGCGATTTTATCTAATGATTATTATATTGATAGAATGTTATCTGTTGAACACTATTATAATTGTGATCCTATCGCAAATGCCAACTTAACAAAAGAAGAGGAAGATAGAGTACTTGGAGGTGAAGTGACCATGTGGAGTGAGTTGGTAACACCGTTAACTATTGATAGTCGTATTTGGCCAAGAACAGCAGCCATAGCAGAACGATTTTGGTCTTCAAAGCATATTACGAATGTTGAGAATATGCGAAAACGACTAGATAAAGTAAATCATGAACTGGAAAGAATAGGTTTAACTCATATCCGAAATATTGATGTAATTCTGAGGAATATTTCGGACAATCAGGAGATTTTATCTTTAAAAATTTTATCGCGAATTTCTGAGCCATTAAAAGTTTATCAAAGAAATAAAGGTGGGATAGAGTATAAAACCTTTTCCCCATTTACGTTGTTTGCAGATGCATGTTCGGCAGATGCTCCCGATGCGTATGCATTTAAAAAAGTTGTATCGGCATATAAGTTAAATTCAAATTCGAGTAATGCTGAGAATGTTTCATTATTCTTGAATAAATGGGAGAAAGGCTATCTCAATTTTAAAGAGCTACATCATTCGCCAAATTTAGTAGGATTAAATTTTCACTATAAGAATCTTGCTGAAATATCTGTTCATCTCAATAAAGCCATTAAAAGCGGAAAATACTCAGAGAAAGACAAAGAAAGAATTGATAGTTTACTAAATGAAATAGCAACTCCATTTGTAGATGTGGAAATAGTAATTATTGATTCCTTAAAAACACTTTCAAATCATTTAAATCAAAAATTTGGTTTAAGGGAGAACGTTCATAAATAATCGACTTTTTTTAGAACTTATTATGATTTTATTTGCAGATAGTGGATCCTCGAAATGTGATTGGGTAATTTATAATAATGTAACCAATGAACTTTCTAGAACAAGAACAAAAGGGTTAAATCCGAATATCCTAACAGAAAAAAAAATTACTAATATAATTCGTAAGAGTAATGAATTGTTTGCTATTAGGAACATTGTGGAGAAAGTGTACTTCTATGGAGCTGGTTGTGGAACAATCAAGAATCAAGAAAAAGTTATTGAGGTTCTTAAGTTAACTTTTCAAAATGCTATAACTATTAATGTAAAGGAGGATTTAATGGCTGCTGTTTTAGCCACAACAAATGAACCAGCTATCATTTGTATTTTAGGAACAGGTTCCAATTGCTGTTATTATGATGGAGAACATATTCAAACAAAAATCCCTTCTTTAGGTTATGTCTTAATGGATGAGGCTAGTGGTAATTATTTTGGAAAGGAATTATTAAAAAGTTATTATTACAATCAACTACCGAATGAGTTGAGAGTTTCATTTGAACAATCGTATAAGTTAAATCCACAAAAGGTTTTAGATAAAATATATAAATCAAAATATCCAAATAAATATTTGGCAAATTTCGCAAGGTTTCTAATTTATAATATTGAACATCCTTATATTGTTAGTATGATTAGAAATGGAATGAGAGTCTTTATTCAAAATCATATTTTACCATATTCTAAAGAATATATTAATGCACCGATTCATTTTGTTGGATCAATTGCATACCATATACAAGAGATTATCAATGAGGAATTAGCAAGTTTCGACCTGAGTGCCAAAAGCTTTGTTCGAAGACCTATTCAAAATGTGATTGATAATATTCTGCAAGCACAAATTATTGTAAATAACTGAAGCAAGTGAATTACTTGATTAAAAGTAATTACCTGCTTCAGAAAGGATCTAAATACTTAGGTTATTATTGAATTGTATATGTTGTTCTAGCAAATTGACTTAAACGAAAGTAGCCTAGAACTTCCTCATTTAAATTGTTTACATTTTTGCAGTTTCCTTTTAATTGAGCAGGAGTTGCTTGAAATGGTCCACCTCCTTGTGTTCCTGATTGTTCAATTAGTTGTTCTATGTAAAAATAAAATTGTTCTGATATTCCAAAAACCTTGATGTCTACTTCTGTTCCAGTTACGTTCTTCTCGTCCGAATGTAAAACAAAAGCTTCGTTCCCATTTAAAAACTCATCTCGAATAGAGGATAAGGAAGGAACGGCTAAATTATCTTGAATAAATTCTCCTAAGTAGTAGTTTACTTCATCAACAGGATCGTCAAAACGTACGCGCAATCGATATTCGTCCTCATTAAATCCTTCTTCTTGAGTTACACCATTAATTTCTGTAAAGCCAATTAATGTTTCAGTTGCAGCATAAGTTTCTCCACCATAATCAATAGTTAAGTTGTAAACAGCACCAATTTCAGGAACAAAACTTGCAGTAGTATAATCTCCATTGTTTTGATCAGAAAAAATAAATTGGGAGCCATCATTTACTTTCGTTACGGTCACTGTAGCTCCTGTGGCTGGAACATTAAGATTACTATCGAAATATGCTGTAGAAGTACTTAATTTAATGGTTTGATTGTTTCCAGAAGTCCCTTTTTCCCAATTAATAGAAGCTTCTACGACTAATCTTGCTCCTCCATTTGGAACATCAACATCAACAATATCAGTACAAGATGAAAAAATAGTACTGATAGCGATAAACAGAGTATATATTGATTTTTTCATTTTTTAGAATTTAAAGTTATAAGTTACAGAAGGAGTAATCCCGAAAATAGAAGTTCTTTCAGCTTCGTTCGCTCCAGATTCATCATTAACACCAAATCGGATAGCAGCAGCGTTTCTTCTAGAGTATAAGTTATATATACCAAAAACCCATTCTCCTTGCCATTTTCTATTTTTATTTTTTCTTGGTGTTAACGTAGCAGAAATATCTAAACGATTATATGATGGTAAACGATCTGCATTTCTGGTTGAATAAGTTGGAATAGATAAACCATTGTATTGAAATTGTCCATTAGGATAAGTTACAGGTCGTCCTGTTTGAAAAACAAAATTCGCATTAAACGTCCACTTTTCATTGTATTTGTAATTTCCGGTAACAGATAAATCATGAGTTCTATCAAAAGGAGTGTTATACCAGTCCCCATTGTTTAGTCCTGGACCTCCTGCTGTGCCTCCCGGAGTTTTTTGCTCTGACTTTGATAAGGTATAAGCAACCCATCCAGTTAAGTCTCCTTTGTTTTTTCTAAGCAAAAACTCTAATCCGTAGGCTCTTGCATCTCCATTCAAAATTTCTCTTTCAATGGTATTTTGAGCAATTAATTCAGCTCCGTTAATATAATCAACACGGTTTTTTACCGTCTTAAAATAAGTTTCCGCTTCAATTGAGTACATGTTGTTTTTGAAGTTACGGAAATATCCTAAAGCAACTTGATCGGCAATTTGTGGTTTTAAAAACTCACCACTTGGCGCCCAAATATCTAGAGGAGTAGCAGAAGTTGTATTAGAAATTAAATGTAAGTATTGGGCCATTCTATTATAACTTGTCTTAATGGAAGACTTGTCATTTAGTTGATACGACAAAGCAAAACGAGGTTCGAAATTTCCAAAGCTTGCAATACTCTCTTTGTCACCATAGTTTATCTGACCTGTTGGCTCAGCACGCTCATAAATTCCTAAAGTTGTATTGTAAACTACGGGTAAATCATTAGCGTAGGTATTTAAAATTTGACTTCCAAATCGGTTAAAATAGCTATAGCGTAAACCATACATCGCAGTTAATTTATTTGAAATTTTGTGTTCTAAACTTGCATAAATTCCTGTTTCTACTGCAAACTTTTTATCTAAAAAGTCTTCGTTAATTGATGATTCAGGAGTTAGTTTTCTAATTTCTCCTGGATTGAATTTGTAATAAATTCCACTAGCACCAAAATCAAACTTTAGTTTATCATTCAAATAATAATCTACATCATATTTTAAGTTGTAATTATCAATTCGAGATAACCAATCTAAGCCAACAAACTCAAGTTGTAAATCATAATTGTATCTACTGTAAATTGCTGAAAGATTAGAAAATAGTTTATCATTAAAAATATGATTCCATCGTAAGTTTGCCGATAAGTTTCCATAGGAGTTAAAGAAAGAATTGGTAAAACTTACGTCGTCATTTCCGAAGTAAGCAGACAAGTATAAACGATTTTTCTCATTAAGTTGATAATTGGTTTTTAAGTTTAAATCGTAAAACCCAACTCTGTTTTCATTGTTTGCTAAAGCTAAAAAAATGTTTGCATAAGAAGCGCGTCCAGCAATTAAAAATGAACCTTTATCACCAAACAATGGAGCTTCTGCAGTTAATCTACTTGAAATTAAACCAATCCCACCAGTCAATTTGAATTCTTTATTGTTTCCATCTTTTTGACGAACGTCTAACACAGAAGAAACGCGTCCACCAAATTTAGCAGGAATTCCACCTTTGTATAATTTAACATCTTTAATTGCGTCGTTGTTAAATACAGAGAAGAATCCGAATAAATGCGATGCGTTATAAATTATGGCTTCATCTAATAATATTAAATTCTGATCTTCAGCCCCACCACGAACATTAAATCCAGAAGCACCTTCACCAGCATTGGTAACACCAGGAAGTAGTTGAATAGATTTAATAATATCAACTTCTCCTAAAACAACAGGAATTTGTTTAATCGTCTGTGAACTGATCTTTGTCGTACTCATTTGAGGACTTCTCAGATCTACTTTTTTACTTTCTTCAGAAGTAATTACTACTTCATCTAAAACATTTGTATCTTCTTTTAAAGAAGTATTGAACTTTATATTTTGAGTAAGTTGAATTTCTTTTTCAATAGGAGCGTAACCAACGTACGAAATACTTAAAGTGTATTTTCCTTCTGGAGCTGTTAAAGAGTAAAATCCATACTCGTTGGTCATGGTACCAATAGATGTTCCTTTTAAAAAAACCGTCGCACCAAATAAGGTTTCTCCGTTGGCGTTGTCTTTTAAAGTTCCACTTATAGTATATTTACTTTGTGAAATACCACTAAGGTGAACTAAAAGTAACATGATAATTGCGTAAATTCTCATAATTAATTCTTGCTTTTTTTATTTAAAGCCTAAATAATTTCTAATAGGCGATTTGAATTTCTTCTTTTCAAAAAATATCACTTTCGTTATAATTGTCATTTCTTATGTTTTTTGAATTTAGAAGAATTTGAAACTAGAAGACAAAATATTGTTTAATGATTCTTTAAGAAAACTTAAACAAAATTATGTGTTTAGATTTTAGAATCAAAAGTTTGAATCTATTTATTATATTAAAAAAATGTGAAATTTTCCGTGGAAAGTAATTTATAAATGGTCACAATACTACTTTGAATTTCTGAAAATAGAATAGATGTGTTATTTTTACTTTAAATATCAGAGCATTGGTAGAATTATTATATCAGAACTATGAATTTTTATTTCAGAAAGAACTTCTAGAAGAAATAAAACAGGTTGGAGTTTACAAGAAAATTCAAGCAAATTCAACTATTATCGATGTCGATAGTTACATTACATCTATGCCATTGGTTTTAAATGGAGCGATTAAAATTTTGAGAGAAGATAATGATGGTGATGAATTGGTGTTGTATTATTTAGAAGTGGGCGATACTTGTGCGATGACACTTTCTTGTTGTATGGGACAAGTGAAAAGTCAAATCAGAGCTGTAGCTGAAACTGATGTAGAACTGCTTATGATTCCGAAAAAGAAAATGACCGAATGGTTAAGTAAATATTTATCTTGGCAAGAGTTCGTACTTCAGAGTTATCACAGCCGAATGGAAGAATTTATTAAAGCAGTTGATTCTATTGCATTTTTAAAAATGGATGAACGCTTATATAAATATTTACAAAATAAGGTGCTGGTAAATCATAGTGAAGTAATTCAAGTCACACATCAACAAATTGCGAATGATTTACATACTTCAAGGGTTGTAATTTCAAGATTGCTCAAAGGATTGGAAAAAGAAAGTAAAATTGAATTGCATCGGAGTCATATTACAGTGTTAAACATTTAGTGGCTTTTGGTACTAATTTTAATCAAGAAATTTTAACTCAAAATGATTTTGATCTAGCAAGATTAAATGATCCAAATAAGACAAGAAGCTTCCCTAAGTTATAGAAATTCATCAACCTTTAGCGAATATAGTTGGAATACATGAACGAAAAGTTTCAGTTTCGGTTAATTGAAAGTCCTACCAAAAGATAGATTTTCTTAGGAGTTACCACTTCGTTAATACTTGGGTAATTACAAATGTTCTGAATAAAATCTGTAGCTGTAAAAATGTTGTCTTTTGATTATAAGAATAAGTTCCAAGTTTTCTTTGATATGGAAGAAGGAACAACTTTAGTAAGAATTGCTTAGATAATAAAAGAAATAGCTGAGTATTGATCAACAAAAACGAATGTTGTGAATTATCAAAGTTATGTAAGCATATCTACGTATGTTGTGTTAATGGAATGAGTAAGTCATTATGATGTACGTGGAGGAAGTAACATGGCGGATGTTGATCTGAACTTAACGTGGAAATGTGATAAAGATGAACAAAGTCATGGAATTGTAAAATCAATGCGTGATCAATTCAGAATATCGCAGAATCATTTGGTGTTATTGTGAACTTAGTAGAAGTTCAAGAAAAGAATATTAAAATAAGTATTTATCGTAAAAATCAAAAGGGAGTTGTTTATGTAATGACCTATATGGCGCGAGTATTGGAAAGTCCTGCAAATTCAATTTTAGGAATAGAAATAAAGTTGAAAGAAATTCTATAACGTAAAGGATGAAATAGAAAATCGATTGCATTTTTCAAGGATTAGCAATTTCAAAAATGGGTGGAACATTTATAACAACTATTCTGACATTACTAGTGGTTCCACTTCTGTATTATTTAACAGAACGAAAAAATGATAAGTAAAATAAAAATAGAATAAATGATTCGAGTAATCCCTGAAACATTGATATTAATAAGTATGGCACTGGCTTATAAAGTGAAGTGCGATGGGTTTTGGTTTACTGAATTCGTTGGAGTGAACTTATTAAAATTCCCTTTTACTAAATGGTGTTTTATGGAAACTATTTTAGCTAGATATGGAGTTGTAACACTTCTTCACGTATCAAAAAAACCAATTCATTTTATGAATCGGTTTTTTTATTCTTTTTGAGGAATATGGGCAATATTAGATTTTTAATCCGTCAAATAATTCAATTAATTTTTTGTCTGATGGTCTAGGAGCAAAAGAATTAACAATCTTTCCATTAGGATCAACTAAAATAAATCTTGGAATTCCTTGAATTTGATAGTCCTGAACAAATTTAGATCCCCAAGCGGCATCAGCCATTAATTGTATTCCGCCTAAACTTTCATCTTTGATCATTTTCTTCCATAAATCATAATCTTTCGCTTGATCAATAGAGATACTTACGAATTCAATATTTTTATCGTGGTATTGCTCTTCAACTTTTTTCAAATGTGGAATTTCATCTTTACAAGGCTTACACCAAGTCGCCCAAACGTCAATGTATACGTATTTACCTTTTAAGTCGGCTAACGAAGTAGTTCCTCCTGCATTGTTTTCATAATTTTCAAATGCCGGTGAATCTTTTCCTTTTGCTAATCTTAAAACGGTATTGTATTGTTTGGTTAAACGCTCTTTGAATTTTTCGTCAGTTGAAATTTCCATGATTCCTTTGTACAATGCTTCAGCATTTGGATTCATAACACTTACCTGACCTGCCATATTTTGAAGGATATCATCCTTAATCACATTGCTTTTTAATTCTTTTAATTGTGCGATAGCTTCAGCTTCATACGATGTGCCATTTTTTTTCGAGTTTTCTCTGGCTACTTTATTGAAGTTAGCACTTACAATACTTTTGTAAGAATCAAATGATTTATAATGGTCTTCATTAGAAAAATCAACTCCTTCAAGTACATTTGGGAAAGAATCTGAAACTTTGAAATCTTTATTTTTACTTACGTATCCGTGGTAAAGTTCATATTGGGAAACATTTCCAATATGCTCGTAGTTTAAATTTGTTTTTTCTTCCGCAGCAAATTTAGAATCTACATTGTCTAAAGATTTTTCTAAATCAGCTTTTAAAGTATTCATAGTTTCTAAATACTTTGCTTCATCTAAACCATATAATTTAAATGTTGATCCTGCTTTTTCTTTGATTAAGAATTTTTGTGCTAGGTAATTGTTAACGTCACTTCCTTCTCCAGAGTAAGAAATAGTTTCATCAAATTGTTTAGCATCTAAATCCATCGTGATATCATATCCATTTTGTAGATATAATGATGATCCTTCTTTACCATCATTTAAACTGTAATATCCTTTAGTTACGTCAAAAATGGTGTCAGAAAAAGTTCCTGCATCTGAAACTTCAATTTTTTTAACCAATTTATTGTTTCCATCAATAATCATAACACTTTTGCTATTTGGATTTTTAATGGAACCTTTAAATAAGGCGTAATTTACGGGTTCAGAATTGTTACATGAAGCGAGACTTAGGGCAGTAATACCCAGTATAAGCTTTCTCATAGTATGTGTTTGGTTTTTAGAGTTTATATTAATGAATAACGAAATGTAGTCTTTTTTATTTGATAGCTGTGATAAAATATTCACAAAAAAGAGTAATTGTATTCAGTTGATCTTTTGTATTATTTTTTGTTTTACAAGGTTAAGGCCTAACTATTTTTTAGAAAATTATTTTTATTTAGTTTCATACTAAATAACTTCATAATGATTTCACAGATTTTTGGAGTTTAATCTTTCTTGTAATTTCGTAACGAGTAATTCAGAGATTTAACTTGATGAGTTAATTCTAAAGGCGATAAATAAGGCAAGACTTTTAGAGTCTTGCTTTTTTTATTATGTAGCTATTACTTAGGTATCACATTAATCAATGGTTTTCATTGTATTCATCCTTTCAAAACCAAAACTTTTGTATAGTAACTAGGTGAAATTCAAAAAATGGCTGTACAAGGCTCTATTTTAAAAAATGAAATTATAATAAAATAAAAATTAGAATTATTAAGTTTTATTACAATACAGTTTTTAGAGTATTTTACTGTGTTAATAACAAAAAAAATCTAATTATCATTTACAAATTAGTGGGTGTTACTTTATGATGTGACAAAATATTTTATCTCGTTTCTCAAAACTTCTGATAGGGTTTCGTTTTCGCTTGTGTGGCATAACACTTTATATTAAAATAAATTTCAACATTTACCAGCTTTTGTAAAAGCATCGAAGCAAGCGACTCAAATTATTCAATTATTGTTTTATTATTTCTATATTTTATGGTATTATCAGGCTGTATTTTGCTGTAATCGTACAATTAGTTCCCGTTATTGCAGCAATTTTTGCCGATAAGCTCAATTAGTATTGTGGTATTTACTACAATCTAGGAAGAAAAATTAAATAATGATTATGAAAATACATAAATATATCGATCATACCTTGTTAAAAGCTACAGCAATATCAGTACAAATAAAAGCATTATGTGCAGAAGCAAAACAGTATAATTTTTATGCAGTTTGTGTAAATGGTTCTTATGTTGAGTTAGCAGTAAAAGAATTAGCGGAAACAAATGTGAAAGTAGCTGCGGTTATTGGTTTTCCTTTGGGAGCAATGACAACAGAAGCTAAAGTTTTTGAAGCGAAAGATTGTATTAAAAACGGCGCATCAGAAATTGACATGGTCATTAATGTTGGAAAGTTATTAGAGGGAGATTTTGATTATGTAGAAAACGAAATCCGTTTAATCAAAGAAGGAATAGGAGAGAACCTATTGAAAGTCATTTTTGAGAACTGTTATTTAAGCAAAGAGCAAATCCAAAAGGTGAGTGAATTAGCATTGAAAGCTGGAGCTGATTTTATTAAAACATCTACTGGATTCGGAACTGGCGGAGCAATTTTTGAAGATGTTCAATTGATGAAAGATGTAGTAAAAGATAAAGTGCAAATTAAAGCCGCTGGAGGTATACGAGATATTGCAAAAGCTAAAAAATATATTGAAATGGGAGTAACTCGATTAGGAACATCATCAGGTGTTGCATTAGTTACCTCTGGAATTTCAAATTTAAAAGAATATTAATTTAAAAACCTTCATGATTTTTATCAAATTTAGTTTGGTAACAAGACGAAGTAATCCTTCATTTTCGAAGTTAAGATTGCTTCACTTCATTCCATTTCGTTCGCAATGACATCAAGAATAACATCATTACAAGGAGAAACGACGAAGTAATCTTTCATTTTTGAAGTTAAGATTGCTTCACTGCATTTCATTCCGTTCGCAATGACAACAACAATAATGTCATTCCGAGGAGAAACGACGAAGTAATCTTTCATTTTCGAAGTTAAGATTGCTTCGCTGCATTGCATTTTGTTCGCAATGACACAACAATAACTTCATTACGAGGAGGGAACGACGAAGTAATCTTCTTTTCGAAGTTTAGATTGCTTCACTGCATTGCATTTCGTTCGCAATGACAGTAACAATAACGTCATTACGAGGAGGGAACGACGAAGTAATCTTCTTTTCGAAGTTTAGATTGCTTCGCTGCATTGTATTTCGTTCGCAATGACAACAACAATAACGTCATTCCGAGGAGAAACGACGAAGTAATCTTTCATTTTTGAAGTTAAGATTGCTTCACTGCATTGCATTTCGTTCGCAATGACAACAACAATAACGTCATTACGAGGAGGGAACGACGAAGTAATCTTCTTTTCGAAGTTAAGAATGCTTCACTGCATTGCATTTCGTTCGCAATGACAGCAAGAATAACGTCATTACGAGGAGGGAACGACGAAGTAATCTTCTTTTCGAAGTCAAGATTGCTTCACTGCATTACATTTCGTTCGCAATGACAGTAACAATAACGTTATTACGAGGAGGGAACGACGAAGTAATCTTTCATTTTCGAAGTTAAGAATGCTTCACTGCATTGCATTTCGTTCGCAATGACAGCAACAATAACGTCATTACGAGGAGAAAGGACGAAGTAATCTTTCACTTTCGAATTTAAGATTGCTTCCCTGCATTATATTCCGTTTGCAATTACCTAGGCCAATTGCTTCTAATTTCAAACTGCTAAAAAAACATAATCTACACCTGCTACAAAGTAAATCTTGCAATAAAAAGGCTTGTATTAAGCCGCTATTAAAAATTTTAAAATTCTGTTAAATACTAATTTATACTTCCATAAACCATTTTGTTTATGTATATTTGATTAAAGTTAAACAAAGTAGGTTTTTATGGAAATCATTAATGAAGCGTTAGCATTTGAGCAAGCAAAAATGAAAAACATGTCCACTAGTGACAGGGTTGTGGCATCTAGAGAAGCAAAAAGATTAGTATTAGCCTTGAATGAAATTTATAAAAAAACAAAAGATTCATCGCTAATGGACATTATGAAACGAATTACGGCTAAGAAACGTAGAATAGAATCAAGATTAAAAGGGAAACCTTTAATATAAAAATACTAAAGATAGTTACAATTTAGTTTTTGTTGATTAGTTAGGCGTAAACATGTTCGGAAGGTTTTTACAATCACTGGACATGTTTATTTTTTATAAAAGTAACTCAGTTTGGTACGCTAATTGTAATACATCATATGCTAACAGACGTGTTAGCTTCTTTTTCATAGCAATTTTCCTACTCAACATTGTGTTGAGTAGGTTTTTTGTTTTAATACCATCGTTTAGAAACCCAAACTTAACTTTTGGAAATTCAAAAACTAAATTCTGAAACAATACAAGTATCTTTGCATATTAACTAAATTGTTTAAAATCCGTTTTTTAATGTAGTTTTGATATATGAGGATATTATTAAGTCTTCTTGTTTTATTTGTTGTTGGAATATTGCCAGCACAAGAACCAATCTCCATACATCTCACAGAAAAAGAGGGATTGCCAGATAAAGAGTTTTATTGTATCATAGAGGATGAAAAGGGTTTTATTTGGTTGGCTGCAGACAAAGGTTTGTATAGGTATGATGGTTTTGAGTTTACTTTTTATTCTCATCCAGATCAAGTTGGGTTATCCGTTTTTTCATTAACAAAAGATGACGATAATATTATATGGTACACAAACCTAGCAAATCAAATCTTTTATGTTAAAGAAGGCAAGGTTGTTTTGTTTAAAAGTCTAAAAAATTATTTTGAGGGGAATCTGCCAACATTACAAGTAAACGGAAATTATTTGTTTTTATCTCAAGTAGGTAAAATAGTTATCTATGATAAAAACACGGGAGAAACTCTTTTTAAAAAGGACGATAACAATAAACTTTTTCATAGTACCATATTAGTAAAAAATAATGAGGCATATTCTTTCAGCTCTGAAGGCTTTCTCTCTAAAATTGATAGTAATTTTATTTTTCATGATTTACATAAAAAGGCACCATTAAACAAAAAACGTCACCGCAGGGCTTTTTTACAAGTTTTAAAGGATAAGTTGTTTTTAATTTCATTTAATAACGATGGTACTTCTGATAAAATTATATTAAACAAAGACTTCGAAAATAATTTTGAGCTTATCTCTAGTAATACAAAAGATAATTATTTTATTCAGGAAATTGAAGTGATAAATAATGAGTTGTTTATCATGACCAACAAAGGTGTTTACATCTACAAAATTGAAAAAGGAAAACTTGTGTTCAATAGAAAGATGTTAGATGGTGTTTCTGTAACTGATGTTATTTTAGATAAAAATGGCTATTTGTGGATTACAACTCATTTTGAAGGAGTACATGTATTTCCCAACCTTGATTTTAAATCAAATTTTAAGGTTAAAGAAAACTCTGTTTTAAAAATGCTAAAGGGTAAGCCGAACGAGCTTTTTTTATTAGGTGAAGATGATGAGTTTTATGTGTATAATTCAACTTTAAACTCTGTAAAGAAATTTAAAAGACCAAATTTTGAATATATAAGATATATCGTTTATAATAAATCAAAAGATAATTATTTCATACAAGGATCCAGAGAAGTTGAATCTTTTAAGTTTTCAAATGGAAAAATTAAAGGATTAAAATCATATTCAAACCTAAATATCAAAGATCATCATTTTTTCACATCTGATAGTCTATTAATTGCTTCTGGTAATAAAGCAATTATTATGAATATAAATGAAGCCCAAGAAAATTGGAAAAATTCAATTTCACTTACGAATTCTAGGTGTTACAGTACCTTTGGTGATAATTTTCTAAAAGGTTATTATATTGGTAGTGTAAAAGGGTTGTTTTTTTACAGCAATGATTTAAAAAATCAAAAAGAGCTATTGTGGAAGAAGCACTCTATCTATATTAGAGACATTATAAGTACTCAAGATAAATCGATATGGTGTTTATCATTTAAAAATGGCTTTTATAAGGTTAAAAATAATAAAGTGGTAAAGCATTTCTCCATGAAAGAGGGTTTGTTGTCTAATATCAATAGCTTTTTTCAAGTTGACGAAATAAACAATTCAATTTGGATTGCAGGTGAAAAGGGAATTCAGAAATTTGATCTACAAACTGAGACATTTCAAAATTTAACGAAGAAAAACGGGATTCCTTCTTATGAGTTTACGGGTTTACAGATAATTGGCAGTAGATTGTATGCGAGTACATCAAATGAATTGTTTTCATTCGATACAAAAATGGTTTTTGATGATAATACTTTGGTAAAACCTAAGCCCTACTTTAACTTTATAAGCATAGATAATAAAGAGAAAAAACATGCAGCTACTTACAATATTCCTACTGGTGGTAAAAAAGTTGAAATAGGTTTTAATACTACTGGATTTTTATCTAGTGAAAATGTTTCTTATGAATATAGATTACTAGATGCGTTTGAAAATGAAAAATCCTGGGAAGAAGAGACTTCAAAAAGTAATAAGGTTATTTTTAATAAACTTCCTCAAGGAACTTATACATTTCAACTGAGAGCTAAAAAAGGTGATGTATATTCAGATATAAATGAAATACAATTTAATGTTGCTGGTGTTTTTTATAAACAGTGGTGGTTTTTTTTAGCACTAACAGGATTATTTGGTTTTATTTTTTGGAGTTATTTCAAACAAAAGAGTAAAGAAATTCAAGAAAA
This sequence comes from Tenacibaculum sp. SZ-18, assembly GCF_002813915.1. NCBI lineage: Bacteria > Pseudomonadati > Bacteroidota > Flavobacteriia > Flavobacteriales > Flavobacteriaceae > Tenacibaculum > Tenacibaculum sp. SZ-18. The sequence goes on from NZ_CP019335.1 coordinate 302,055, forward strand.
ACAAATGCTTATAATCGATAAACAAAGTAAAGAGTTAGAAAATATATTCTTAAAGCTTGAGAGTTTACGTAGTCAAATGAATCCCCATTTTATCTTTAACGCATTAAATTCTATTCAAGATTATATTTTAAATAATGAGAAAAAATTAGCAAGAACTTATTTAGTCAAGTTTTCTAGACTCATTAGAATGTATCTCGAACATAGTCAAAAAAATAAGATTTCTCTTGAGGAAGAATTAGCAGCTTTGAATTTTTATTTACAACTTGAAAAAGATCGATTTCAAGATTCGTTTACTTATGAAGTAATAGTTGCCGATAATATAAATAAAGAGACCATAGAAATTCCGACATTTCTAATTCAACCTTATGTTGAAAATGCTATTAAACATGGACTTTTGCATAAAAGAGAAAATAGAAGATTGAAAGTATGCTTTCGTATAAATGAGAACCAAAGTGTATTACAATGTAAGATAGATGATAATGGAGTTGGTAGAGTAGCATCAAATGAAATTAATACAAGAAAAGCCTTTAAACCAGTTTCGTTTTCATCAGAAGCCAATGCAAAACGTATTGATTTATTAAATAAAACTCGAAAAAAACCGATAGAACTAGATATTAAAGACAAATATGATAAGTATTCCAAAGCAATTGGAACAACAGTTACCATTAATATACCAATTTAAATATTGTAACTAAATTATCATAAAAAAAATCAGCTCATATGAAAGCAATTATAATTGATGATGAATTAAAAGCGAGAAGTGTTTTAAACACTTTAATAGAAGAAGAATGCCCTAAAATTAAAGAAATTAAAGATGCTGATGATTTACTTTCTGGAGTAAAGTTAATTAGAGAGTTTAAACCAGAAATTGTATTTCTTGATATTGAAATGCCCGAATACTCTGGATTAGAAATCTTAGATTTTTTAAATGAAGATGAGGTAGATTTTCAAATTATTTTCACAACAGCTTACAATCATTATGCAATTGAAGCATTCAAACTAAACGCGGTTGATTATCTCTTAAAACCAATTGATAGTGAAGAGTTGAAAGAAGCAATTGATAAAGCAGAAAACCTACTTGGAAATAAAGACATTCACAAAAAGTTAAATGAATTAAAGTTGAGTTTAAGCGAGTCTAATTTCAAGAAGATTGGTTTACCAAATAGTAACGGAATTAAATTCGTTGATTTTAATGATATCATTATGTTGGAAGCCGACGGAATGTATACAAAAGTATCTACAACTTCAGAGGATGTTTTAGTAAGTAAACCTTTAAAGTTTTTTGTTGATACATTACAGAAAATAAATACTTTTTATCGTCCGCACCGTTCATATTTAGTAAATCTTACCTATTTGCGGGAATATGTAAAAAAAGATGGAGGTTATATTGTAATGGAAAATAATAAGTCAGTTTCTATTTCAAAGGACAAAAAAGAAGAGTTTCTAACCATCGTACAAAATATTTAGCCTCTTAAAACTCATATTTAGAAGTTGTTTTTTAGGTTTTAGAAGTTGTAAGTAAGGTTATTAACTATTTTTATGGAAATTAACATAGCTTAAAAACACTGTATGAGAAAACTATTACTTCTGATTACTTTAATATGTTTTAATTTTTCGTTTAGTCAAAACAAAATAATTGACAGTTTAAGAGCTGAAATTGTCAATTATAAGACGAATGATACAATTAAAATTCAGAAACTTCTCTCCTTTGCTAAGAGAATTCAAAGATCGAATTATAAAGAAGCCGAAACAAAACTTCAAGAAGCATTATTCTTATCAAAAGAATTGAAATCTAAAAAGTTCGAATCTTTAAGTTTATCAGGTTTAGCTGGAGTTAATTTACAATTAGGCAAATTAACCAAGGCTATGGAGCTAGGAATAAACTCAAAAAAAATTGCTGACTCTTTACAAAACGAAACTTTAATTCAAGAGGCAAATGTTCAATTACTTAGCGCGTATTCAAATAATATGAATTACGACCAAGCGAAGGACTTGGCAGCGGAGAATTATAATATATCAAAGTCAAATCCGAATAGTAGAGGGCATTTCAGAAATCTGTATTATTATGCAGAAGCAGAAAGAATGAATAAAGATTTTGAAGGTGCAGAAAAGAGATATATAGAAGGGATTGAACTTTCAAAAAAAGCTAATAATAAAGAGATAGAATATATATTCAAGACTCCTTTAGCATCATTATATAAAGATCATCGGAAATTTAATAAAGCAGAGTCTGTAATTGATGACATCATAAAATATTACGAGACCAATAATAAAGCAAGATTAGCGGGCCCTTATTTTTCTAAAGCAACCTTATATTCTATGCAGTTTAAACATAAAGAAGCAGAACCTTGGTATTTAAAATCTTTAAAAATTTATGAATCGCAAGGTAATTTGTTTTGGAAAAAGAGAATTACTCAAATATTATATGTAAACTATAGTATTCAACAAAAAAATCAATTAGCTGATTCTATTAATAAGGTATATATCGCTGCGAGAGATAGCATTGATAGTAAGGAAAAAAAACAAATAATTGAAGACGTTAGGATAAAATATGAAACAGATAAAATAGAACAAGAGAAAAATTATGCCAAGTTAGAAAGTTCAAAAAATAGAAATCTATTTATTGGCTCAGTTATCATCGGAATTTTAATATTAATTGCTTCATTATTTTATTTAGGTAGAATAAAAGCAAGGAAAAAAGCTGAGGTAATTACTCTAGAGTTAAAAGAAACGCAGAAAAGATTAGCATTGGAAAAACAATATAGAGATGCTGAATTAAAAGCGTTGAAAGCACAAATGAATCCGCATTTTATTTTCAATGCTTTAAATTCTATTCAAGAATATATAGTCCTAAATAAAAAGTCTTTAGCGAGTGATTATCTCGGAAAATTTGCAGATCTCATTCGTAATTATTTATACTACAGTGACACAGGGTTCATTTCAATTCCAGAAGAGGTTCATAATTTAAACTTGTATTTAGAACTTGAAAAATTACGTTTTGAAGATGAGCTCAGTTATTCTTTTGATGTTGAAGAAAAGGCGAGTTTTGAATTGATAAAAATACCGACAATGTTAATTCAGCCGTATGTAGAAAATGCTTTAAAACATGGACTTTTACATAAAAAAGATAACCGAAAACTGAATATTAGTATTTCTAAGCTTTCTAGTTCTTTAGTTCAGTGTATTATTGAGGATAATGGAGTAGGAAGAAAAAAATCTGAAGAAATAAAAAGCAGACTTAAACCAAATCATAAATCTTTCGCATTAGATGCAAATACTCAAAGATTGGATTTATTGAATTATGGTAAGGAACGAAAAATTGGTATTGAAATAATTGATTTGATGGAAAATCATGAACCAAAAGGAACCAAAGTGATATTAACCATCCCAATAATAAAATCTTAAGATGAAAGTATTAATAATTGATGATGAAAAAAGAGCGAGAAATGTTCTTCGAATTTTAATAGAAGAAAATTGTCCTAAAATTACAGAAATTTGTGAAGCTGATAATTTACTCACTGGTATTGAGTTAATAAAACAAGAAGAACCAAGAATCGTTTTCTTAGACATTGAGATGCCAGAACACTCAGGATTAGAGCTTCTCAATTTTATTGAAAAAGATTCCTATAATTTCGAAATTATTTTTACGACCGCTTACAGCGAATATGCAGTCCAAGCATTTCAATTGTCTGCCATCGATTATTTATTAAAACCAGTTCGACCAAATCAGGTAAAAGACGCAATTGATCGAGTGCTAAATTTTGTTGGAGATTCACAAATTAATATCAGACTAAAAGAGTTAAAATCTAGTTTAGAAAAGTCTAACTTCAAGAAAATAGGATTACCAAATGCGAACGGTATAAAATTCGTGGAGGTAGATAAAATTATAATGTTTGAGGCAGATGGAATGTACACAAGAGTATCTACAACCGAGGGGAATATCTTTGTAAGTAAACCACTCAAGTATTTTGTGGAAGCATTATTAAATATTAAAGTTTTTTATAAACCACACAGGTCTTATTTAGTGAATCTCACTTACCTTAGAGAATATGTCAAAAAAGATGGTGGTTATATTGTTATGGAAAACAATAAATGTGTATCTATTTCAAAGGATAAAAGAGATGAATTTCTAGCGATAGTTCAATGCATTTAATACTTGATTATTCAGTTTTTTATAATAGCCGATAATTCGGCTTTTTTTATGGGCTATAATTTAATTGTTTTTATATTTTTCAGAAGTTGAAACCCTCTTTTCGGAAAGTAAGTGTATAATTTTCAACACTATAAATGCAACTTTGAGGAAGGAAAACTTATAAAATTATTATAACATGAGAAATTTAAATAAAAAAGGAATTGTGTTTTTTGCATTAGCATTAATCACAATGTTTGGTGCTGACGAGGTGAACGCTCAATTTTTTAAAAAAGTTAAGAAATCGTTATCAAAAACATCAAGTTCTAATAAGTCAAAATCTAGTAAAGCACGTGCTGATAACGGAGGTACAAAAGGAGGAGCAAATTTTGTTTCGAAGAACAAAATGAGTTCAAGATTTGCAAGCGGATTTACTAATTTGGAAATGCGTACAAAAACAGAAAAACGAAGCGGAAAAGAATATACAGCTTATTACTTCGGGTCAGGAAAAAAATTGGCTTTTGTGTTACATCCTAGATTTGCAAAAGATGAGTATAGTAGAGGTGTTGACGGAGTGTATAGTAGTCTTTTTGTAAAAGAGGGAGAAGAAGTTTTTCATATTGATGAATTAAAGGACGTTACCGATCAAAGTGGAACAAAGCACTCATTTACACCAGTTCCATCTCCTTCAAAAAGAGTATTAA